>JBBSHC010000324.1:0-5062 GCA_038253425.1 Leptolyngbyales cyanobacterium
AAACCTCTTTAGCGGAAGGGTACAAAGTGCTACTTAAAACGATTCTCCCTTCGCTCCTCATTCACCCTCTTCTCCATCTTCTTCTCCCCTCACTCCTTCCCGTAGCTCCTGCCTCGCCACTGCGTTGGTGTTTGAATTGAGGACAGGAAAATTCGCAGGACGGCGATCGGGTCTGCGAGGGGAGACAGCCAAAAGAGCCAATTTGCTTTAGATTGGGTGCGATCGCAGGAGGGTGCGATCGCCCAACTTAGCCCGACGCGCATGAACACCAGCAAAAGGTTCAGGCTGAAAGCGGCTAGAGCCACAATGGATGCTCGACCACTAAGGGTATCGCCCAGCAAGACAAGGAGCATGGGAATGGGTAACCCCTGAACCGCTAACAGCAAAAGCCAGTCGCCCCAAACTTGAGTGCCAGTAGCAGCATCTTTGAGATCCAGCGATCGCCCCCATTCGCGCCAGGTTTCAGCGGCTCCTTCATACATCCGCACCTTCAGCACCTTCGCGCCATCCAGAAACACAACTCTGCCACCCTGAGCCGCGATCGCCCGTGCCAGCGTGACATCATCGCAAAACGAGCGGCGGGCAACCGTGTAGCCGCCAACTTGGGCAAGCTGCGATCGGCGGCAAAAAAAGCACTGCCCGTTTGCCATCACCCGCTCTGGTGTACTGCTCGTTTCGCCTGCCGGACCAAAGCGATACACCAGCGTCATCAGCAAGGCTGGATGGAGCAGTAGCTCACCGGGATACTTCAGCACAAACTGGGGAGCCAACGAGATTAAGTCATAACCAGCGGTCAGAGCCGTATTCAGCAGACTAGCGATTAGTCCAGGGTGTGGTTGTGTGTCTGCGTCAATGCCTAGCACCCAGTCACTTTTGGCTGAACTAGAGAGAAACCCATGCTGCAATGCCCAGGGACGCCCGACCCAATCGGCTGGTAAGGGGTCGTCGTTTACAAGGCGAAAGCGTGGATCGTTGTGTTGAGCTGCTTTGACCAAATCCGGGGTGCGATCGGTGGAGTAACTATCGACCACGACAATCTCCCGCACTTCGTAGCTCTGGCGGCTCAATCCATGCAAACAGGGTGAAAGACGCTCTGCCTCATTGAGCGTGGGCACCACTACACTGACAGCACCCAGATAGTCTGGTTTTGACTCAGTAGGCTGCAACGGCGGATAGCGACCGGGACCCCTCAGGAGACGAGAGAGTACAATCGCGGTCGCTGGTAACTGAGCCAAGAGCAACCCTAGAAGAAACGCATCTTTTAGCACGAGGATGACTTCGACGCAGTGGCTACCGAAACAGCCGAAATCTCCGATCGCACCACTGCATTAGCGGGTTCATCCAGCCATTGCGGGTCGCTTGGTACGGCAGCGGCTACCACGGGTTTTGCCAGCCACCAGAGAGTGATCGCTGGTAAGACGCCCAACACCGCCCCGATCGCAGTCGGAATCCAGAAGCGCACGTCTAACTGATTAACCGTGATGATGGCTCCAAAGGCAAAATTCACCAGATAAATGATGAGCGGCACTGTCAATTGGGATCGTGTCAGGCTAATCGTCGTGTTCCGCCAGCACAAAGCTGCCACCGACATAAACAGCGCTCCTGTACCCAGCCACCCCGTCAGGTTTCGATAGGGCATCCCAAAAAATTGACCGGGGTCGCGGAATTCCCAGAAGGGATAAGCGGTCTGGCTCATAGCAGGGTCAAGCACAAAGTCCCAGGCAGTCAGGAGTAGGGCACCCAGAGCGATCGCCCCAAGTTGTTTTACCCAGCCCTTCATGCCGATCGATTCTAGCCCTACCCACGCCAGCAGATAGGTTGACAACCCGACATAAAACCACGACAACGGGATGGTAAACGGCACCAACCCAGCAATCTTGTAGCCCAACCCGTTCAAGTAGCCATAATGCCCAAACGGAAAGCCCGTACTGGTACCCAGCAACTCACTACTTAAAGACAGCCCCACCGCAGGCAGCATAAACAGCAAGAAGGCACGCCACCCCAGAGTGCGATAGGCATAGATGGCAACCGTCGCTGCTCCTAAAAGAATATAGACAACGCCACCACCCGCCATGCTCCATCCAAAGAGAGCTTGACCAGAGGCTGGCAAGGTAGCAATCAATTCAGCATTGGGCAACACCAGCAGCAAGCCTGCCAGCCCAAATATCAATGACAAAATATGACCCGTCAGGCAAAAACGCTCGATCGCAACCAGTTGTCTCATGGAGACTCCTTAAAACACAGGGCACTGAAAAATCGCTTGTTACAAGTTTACAAATGTTTATGAGAAAATGTTAAAGTTCGCTCCTGTTTTTCATCAAGTCGTAGAAGTTGGGTAGAAAACGGTTGAGTAGGGGATTCATCATACACAGTGAGCAGATGTGATATCCTAGACTAGGATTAATCAAGCAAAATGTTTGTTGAGGCGGGATGTGGCGCAGCTTGGTAGCGCACTTCGTTCGGGACGAAGGGGCCGCTGGTTCGAATCCAGTCATCCCGATTTTTAGTGGTTGTTGCTCTCCAGCAGTGTGCTGCTCATAGCATCTTTCAAAGGGTCGAATCTGACTGCAACTCTGGCTTGAATGGCTGAATAGTTTGTTTAGGTTAGTTTTGGAAGCCTGTTTTGACGACAGAGTCTCGATCGACATTTAGAGGTAAATGCACGGTGAATGTGCTGCCTTTTTTAAACTCGCTTTTGACGTGAATCGTTCTGGTATGGGCGTGAGCGATCGCCTTGGCAATGGCTAACCCTAACCCAGAACCACCTGTTTTGCGCGAGCGATCGCTCTGCACTCGATAAAAGCGATCAAAGAGACGGTCTTGTTCCTCAAGGGCAATGCCGACGCCCGTATCTTGAACCTGAATCAGCGCGTAGTGCTCTCCCTCGCTGAGATGGATTGTCACGTGACCACCCTCAGGAGTGTACTGGATGGCGTTAATGACTAAATTGGCAACCAGACGGTAAAGTTGCTCTGCATCACCCCACACATAGACAGAGTGCTCGCTCAACAGGCGAGTAGTGAGGTTAATGTTGTGCGCGATCGCCATTGCCTCAAACTCATCGATCACATCCGCAAGCAGCGTGTTTAAGTTGCAGGGTTGTTGCTTGAGTGTTAGTGCCTGTAAATCCATCCGCGACAGAAGGAGCAAATCTTGCACAAGTTGAGCAAGACGAATAGTCTGTCGTTCGATCGTTTGCAAGGTATTTCTAGCGTCGGACTCTGGCAGTGTTTCCAGCTCTAAAGCCGACTCAACCGTTGCTCTAGTAGCGGCTAACGGTGTACGGAGTTCGTGAGCGGCATCGGCGGTAAATTGCTGAATTTGACGATAGGACTGATACACCGGACGCATTGCCAGCCCTGCCAGCCACCAACTCGCACCACTGACGAGCAGCATTGCCACTGGAAGCCCCAGCAAAATCACGACTCGCGTAGTCGTCAAATCATTGTCCAGTTCGCGCAGCGATCGCCCAACCTGCAAATAACCCCACGGTTGACCATTGGCTGCTTTTAGCAAGAGTGAAATCTGGTGGAAGCGCTGGTCTGCGATCGCCAGCGTTTGCCAAGACCCGTTGACTGCTTGAAACGGCAGACTTTCAGGTGGTTGCCCAACAACGGCGATGAGTTGCCCAGACTGCGTAAAAAAGCGCGCGTAATAGCCCTCTTGCTGCACTGCACCCAATACATGCCTGGTGCCTGCTGGCATTGAGCAGATGCTGTTGCCCAGGCACAAACCGGGAACAGCTTGCTGTGCTCGTGGTGGAATCTGTCCTGGCGTTGTCAGGGTTGGTTCTAAACTGTCGTGCAAAGTGCCAGCGATCGATGCCAGTTCACGGTGCAGAGCATGCCACCGAGCATGAACCATCGCAGTGTAAAAGCCAAAGCCACACAGACTCAAGATCACGCCCATGACTCCGACATACCAGCCCGCTAAACGCCAACGAGTCCGGTTAAATAACTGGTTCTGGTGCATACTCATGGCTTACACCTTGACATTTAACCGATAGCCCAAGCCATAGACTGTTTCTAGCAAACCTTCACAGCCGTAGTCCGACAGTTTACGCCGCAGCAGACGCATTTGAGCTGCCACCACATTACTGGTTGGATCAGCCTGAAGATCCCAAACCTGATGTATCAGTTGGTCACGCTTCAACAGTTGATTGGGGTGTTGCATGAAATACTCTAAGAGTTGAAACTCCTTTGCCGTCAGCGGAATGGATTGGCGATCGCCCTGAACAGTCTCGGCAGAAATAGTAGCAGTGGCATAGTCCAACACTAAATTATCGACCTGGAGTTGCTGAGGCTGAAGCTGGGGCGATCGCCGCTGTAATGCCCGTAAGCGTGCCCGCAGTTCCGCCATACCAAAGGGTTTGACTAAATAATCGTCGGCTCCGGCATCCAAACCCATCACCTTATCTTCTAGCCGATCTTTTGCCGTCAACATTAAAACTGGCAGTGTCTTGTGGTGCGATCGCAGCTGCTGGCACAAGTCGATGCCCGTCAAGCCAGGTAAAAGCCAGTCAAAAATCGCCAGAGTGTAATGAACGTAGGCATTCTCCAGGCAGTCCCATGCTTCTGCACCATCCTGCACCCAATCCACAACGTATTTGTCTCGGCTAAGACTCCGCTGAATTGCCGCACCTAAGTCAAGCTCATCCTCAACCAGGAGAATTCGCATAGCCGTTTTTACCTCTATACCTTTGTTAAGAGACGCGTTTGCCCAACAGACAAAATGGTACGGGGCTGCGTCTCACAGTGAGATATCCAAGCATAGAAAGCCATCCCCTCCACCGCCAAAACATTGTTAGACGCAATGAGAATCATTGGCTGCGCGACTCAGCGATGACAGCAACGCTAATCTCCATAGGTAGTGCCAGCGACTTTGCCTCGAAACACCACATAGTTGTAGATGTTGTAAAACAACATGATGGGAATGAGAAAGCCAATAAAAACCAGCATAAAGACTAGGGCGCTGGGTGCGGCGGCAGCTTGATAGATGGTGATACTGGGAGGGATGATGGCAGGAAAAACAACGAGTCCTAAACCAACAAAGGTCAGCAGAA
>JBBSHC010000325.1:0-5046 GCA_038253425.1 Leptolyngbyales cyanobacterium
CTGTCATTCGCACCAGTTCCAGTACTTTCAGAATCCGGGCATGGCGACGCCTGGGTAAGCAACGGCTACCCAAAACCGCTAACTCCAGATTTTCGTAGGTCGAGAGGTTGTTGTAGAGCGTGGGAGTCTGAAATTTACGCACGATGCCCAGCCGCGATCGCTGCGGAACAGAACGACGCGTGACATTGCTGCCTTTGAACCAGATTTCACCCGTGGTCGGCGTTTGGTGTCCTGACACAAGGCTAATCAACGTTGTTTTACCTGCTCCATTGGGACCAATAATGCAGCGCATGGTTCCGGCTGCCACCGTTAGGTTGACATCCTGGTTCGCTACCAAGCCCCGATAGCGTTTCGTGACATGCTTGATTTGCAGGAGTTCAACCATTGTGTTTGATCTGCCTCCGTTGCCAAAAGGGGATCTGCGCCAGTGCTCCAGCAACACCACCCTTGAAATAAACGATCGTGGCAATGAACAAAAGACCCAGCAAAAGCTGCCAGTATTTCGGCGTCACGGTACTGAGATAGTTCGACAGCGAAGAGACGATCGTGCCACCCAAAAAAGCGCCCAACAGATTACTTCTGCCGCTAATGGCAACCCAAACCACCACCTCGGTTGAGAACAAAACGCCTGCCAGGGACGGGGCAACAAAGCTGGCATCGGTGCCGTAAATGGCTCCAGCAAAACTGGCAACCGCGCCCGAGACGGTGAACGCCAGCGTTTTGTAAACCCAGGTGTTAAAGCCCAATGAGAGCGTGCGGTCTTCATTTTCACGAATGCCGATCAGCACTTTCCCAAATTTGGCATGGGTCAGCCAATACAACAGCCCGTACAGCAGCATGGCGATCGGCAGCACAAAATAATAAATGGCGCGATCGCTGGTTAGATCGAGAGTACCCAGTGATCCCAGATTCAACGCCATGCGATCGATAAATAAGCCGTTAAAGCCTCCTGTGAGAGACGATTGACTCACAGCAATTTGCTCGACGACAATCGAGAGCGCCAGCGTCACAATGACAAAATAAGTGTCCCGTACACCTGCACTAAACAAGAAATAGCCGATCGCTCCTGCTAATACGGCTCCCACCACCAAACTCAGCGCTAAACCCAGGTATGCCGAGGGGATCACAGACTGCTCTAACTTCATGGTTAGTCCCATCGTGTAAGCCCCCACCGCAAAGAAGGCTCCCTGCCCAAAGCTGAGAATGCCTACAAAGCCCCAAAGCAGTGCCAGCGACATCGCCAACACGCCAAACAGCATGTACTGCGGCAAAATATAGACGACATAGCCCGATAGCATCAGGGGCAACAGCCCTAACCCCAAAAACACCAGAACGGCAAAACCCAACTCCCACGGCAGTGAGCGATCGCTCCATCGCGTTTGCGAGTGCGTTACCAGTCGTTTTGTAAAGTGTGGCATAGCTACCGCCGAATCTGGAAACAACGCTTTTTAACGGACTCAAGCATGACTAACGCAAGAAGACGATGCAAACTCTATGGCTTGCCAACGGTGCGCTCTGTATAAAACGCTACTTTTGCAAGACGTAGAGATTGCAAGACGTGCAGAGATCGCAAGACGTGCAGGGATTGGCGTCTCAATTGTAGGGCTTTACCAGTCGCATGATCGGGCAGCCTTTGTAAAGTACACGCATCAAATTGAGCGAGCGATCGTCAAATGAGGGAAGAATCAGAAAACGCAATCTATCAGGCTAAAAATTGAATGTCGGGGCATGACAGCAAGCAAACGGTAAAGTACTGCTAAATTGCATCAGGATCATCGTTCATGATGAGCAGGCATTCCCTCTAGTTGACCCCATTATGAATGTCAAAACACTGAACGTCAGGTTTATTGTCGGGAAAGGGTATGAATCATCAAAAAGGGCGGAACGAGAGTGTGATTAAGGTTGCCTGTGTTCAGATGGAGCCGATCGTGGGTGAAAAAGCTAAAAACGTGGCTCACAGCATTCACCTCATTCGGCAGGCAGCGGCTCAAGGTGCAAACTTGATTGTGCTACCAGAATTGTGCAACTCCGGCTATGTCTTCAAAGACCGGGAGGAAGCTTTCGCTTTGTCTGAAGCCATTCCAACTGGAGCGACCTGTCAGGCATGGGCAGAGCTTGCCGCTGAACTGAAAGTCTATCTAGTGGCTGGCATCAATGAGCAGGACGGATCTGCTCTCTACAATGCTGTCGTCATCATTGGTCCCGCAGGCTACATCGGCACCTTTCGCAAAGTGCATTTGTGGAATGAAGAAAATCTGTTTTTTGAACCAGGAAATTTAGGGTTTCCCGTCTTTAAAACCGAAATTGGACGCATTGGCGGCTTCATCTGCTATGACGGTTGGTTTCCCGAAAGCTATCGCCTCTGCGCTCTCCAGGGAGCCGACATTATTTGCGTACCGACGAACTGGGTTCCCATTCCAGGGCAAGATCAAAAGCGCGAAGCGATGGCAACGATTTTAACAATGGCAGCCGCGCACTCTAATTCGGTCTTTATTGCAGCCGCCGATCGCGTCGGTGTGGAGCGGGAGCAGCTCTTCAACGGGCAGAGCGTCATAGTTAGCTATACTGGCTGGCCTGCTGCGGGTCCGGCTAGCCCCACTCAAGAAGAAATCATCTATGCCGAGGTGAATCTGGCAGATGCTCGTCGCAAGCGAAACTGGAACGAGTATAACCAGGTATTGCGCGATCGCCGCACCGACGTTTACGACGAAATGCTAGGCACAAAGACCAATCCCGGTTGGTATTAATGACCGTTCAATCAATTCTCGATCAACTTACCCCTTCCAATCAGCGACGAACAGATGAGCAACTCTCAACAGCCTTGGACTTCTTTAATCTCCCGCCGCAATGCCCTGAAATACGCACTACTAGCAGGCGCAACGGCAGCAACAGCCGCATCTTGCTCAAAGCCCAATGAACCCAGTACATCGGGGAGCGCCTCTGGTACAGCCTCCAGTGGACCTGCCATTAAGATCGGAGTGATTTCTCCCCTGACCGGAGCCTGGACTGTCTACGGCAAAGCCCATCTGTCTGGCTTTCAGATGGCGGTCGATGAAATTAATGCGGCTGGAGGTGTACTCGGTCGCAAACTAGAAATTGTGGAAGGCGACTCCAAAACAGAGCCTCGGATTGTGGTCGAGCAAGCCAATCGCCTGATTCGGCAGGACAACGTTGATTTTCTAGCTGGCACCTTTAGCAGCGCTGAGCGCAATGCCGCCGGACCTGTAGTCGCCAGTGCTAACAAAATTTTGCTCTACCCCACCTGGTACGAAGGTCAGGAGAAGGAGTACTATCCAGGCGTCTGCAACAAAAATATGTTCATGTTTGGTCCCGAACCGACCCAGCAGGTGTGGTCCCACCTGGAATACATGATCAAAACGTTCGGCAAAAAGTTTTTCATGATCGGTTCAGATTAGGCGTGGCCCAAAGTCACCAATCAGGTCACGAAACAAAAACTGAAAGAGCTGGGTGGCAGCGTTGTGGGCGAGGTTTACATTCCCTTCAACACACCACAATATGAATCAGTGCTGCGAGATATCCGCGCTGCTAAGCCAGATATTATCTTCCATAGTTTGACGGGCAGCGATACGGTGAACTTCCGCAAGCAGATGCACGCCGCAGGCATGAACAAAGATGTTGTGCTGTGGACAGTGGATGATGAAGAAGTCGTCACCAGTGGTCTTGGCCCCGAAGTGTCTGCTGGAACGTATGTCAGTTTTGACTACTTCATGACTATCAAGCAGCCCAACAACAAAGCCTTTTTGGAGAAATTCCGTGCCAAGTTCGGGCAGGCGGCATTGATGAACACTGTTGGAGTGGGTATGTATAATGCTGCACACATGGTGGCGAAGGCGATTCAAAAATCGGGTGCAGTCAGTACAGATGCCATCCGCGAGGGACTGAAAGGCATGACGTTTGATGACGCCCCGCAAGGCAAAGTCACCATGCGAGCGGATGACCATCAACTGGTGTTGCCGTCTTACTTAATGAAAGTGCGGGCGGGCTGGACAAGCGTAAACGATATGTTTGAAGAGGTGCAATCGTTTCAGGCAGTGGAACCTCCACCTGCCCGCTGTAAGCTACCGCTTGCTTAAGGCATAACTCGACGTTGTTACAAGATCAACGATCGCTGAGGGACAGAGCTTTACCAACATTGTGCGGCTATCGTGCCCTGCTTCATTGCTACAGGCTTTGTCTCTTCGCGCTTTGCTCATACTCATACTCTTCCTTTACAGCATGAACCCAGCCATCAGTGTTTTCGTGGACGTAGTTTCCCTCACCCTGATTCTGGCGTTGGCGGCGTTTGGCTTAGCGATCATCTTTGGTCTGATTGGGGTGATCAATATGGGGCATGGTGCCCTGTTAACACTAGGGGCGTATTTTACCTGGGCAGCCACATCAGTACAGCTTCCTTTTTTTGTAGCAGTGCTGTTGGCGACCCTGGCAGTGGGCTTGGTAGGCTTAATTTTAGAACACACCATCATTCGCCACTTTTACGATCGCCCCGTGGAAACCTTGCTGATTACCTGGGGCTTTTTTTTGGTGATCACCGAACTGATCAAGATCGTCTTTGGCACCGACTTACGCAGCGTAGTCAATCCCTTACCGGGCAGCTTCACGTTTGGACCACTGGTACTGCCAGCCTATCGATCGCTCCTCGCGGTTGTCTCGCTGGTAGTCATGGGAGGCAGCACGATCGTGCTGTACCGTACCGCCTTGGGCATCAAAATTCGCGCCATGATTCAAAACCGGGAAGTGGCGAGTCTACTAGGCTTGAACATTGGATTGATGTATAAAGGCGTGTTCGTTGCGGGTGCTTGTCTTGCAGGGTTTGCGGGTGCTTTGATCAGCCCGACCCTCAGCGTTGATCCCTACATCGGCAATATTTATCTAGTTCGTCTTTCTTTGTCGTAACGATCGGGGGTGTGGGGCAAATTTTGGGCGGCACACTGATTGGTAGTTTTTTAATTGGCGGCTCTGAAACCATCTTTGCGCTTTTTTCCAGTCAAGAGTTTGCTCAAACCATTGTGTTTGCGCTGGCAATCC
>JBBSHC010000326.1:0-5039 GCA_038253425.1 Leptolyngbyales cyanobacterium
ATGGGTTGGCACAAGTATGCAGGCGATGCAGGCGACAGCATTAGCATCGATCGCTTCGGGGCTTCGGCTCCTGGCGGCGTCTGTATGGATAAGTTTGGCTTCACGCTGGATAACGTGGTTACTAAGGCAAAAGCCTTGCTGCGGTAAGAGCGGGTAACAAACGCCGATCGCTCCATGATGGGAGTCGTAGTCAGAACTGCTTCAAGTCTGCCGTAGAAGCACCTGCACGAAGCAAGAAGCGCTGCAAGCTGCCAGCGAGATCGAGTGTTCAATGAACTACGACTCGCTGGCTCACTGGCTTATTACCTCATGAGCTTGCCGATTCACTGGCTTGCCCTAACAAAGACTCTCTGAAGCGTCGGGGAGCCTTTGTTAATGATTCTGTTTTTGTGAACGGATGCTTTGAAAGCGAACGGAGAAGTTGCCCTCCTGACTCTTTCATGAAGGTTCAACTTCAAAGCGCTGGTTTCTCCCCAATGGTTAGACCTTTGTAGACCGGATCGCCTGTCAATCCAGCCCACTTTAAGCATAATTCAGGACTGCTCAGCCCCTTAGTGACACTCTGTGACTAAGCATCAATGCAACAGAAGTCAACGCAAGGCTAAGGCGGAGTTCAGTGTAAGTGTAAGGTCAGCATTAGGGTTAATGACAATCACATCAGCTCGTTTTTTGCCGAAAACCAAACCACCGAGAGCACCTGCACCCGCACCAACCAGAATTTTGCCAAGCGTAATACGACGTCTGCCAGTCACTCCAGAAATAATAGTGGCAGCACCCGCACCGACCGCAGCTCCTTTAAGAACAGCGTCTGTATTAGTACCAGGAACAATTTCCTGCGTTTTGGTTACCACATCAGAGGTGGCGTCGATCGACAGCACGGTGCCATCAGCTAGAGTCAGTTCCTGCGCGTAGAATTGGGAACCACCCTCAACGGGTCTCAGTTCGCCTTTAATCTGGCTACCGGCACGGATCAATATTTCGCCCGATGATGACGATCGAACATTTCTGGCTAACAGCAAAGTAAGGGGGCTGGTTTCAGTGGGTGAGACGACAATCTTTTCGGCACCCTCATAGCTCGTGGGCAGCCTCGTTCCGATGGGAATTGCCACACGACGAGGTGTCTGCTGAGAGGGAAACAACTGTGCCACGGTGTAGGGAACGGGCGTTGCTGTTGCGGTCGTCGCCATCGTCAAGGGCGCGATCGCCGTTGAAGTCATTCCTAAAATAAGGGCGAGAGCCGGACCAGATTGCCACCGACTGAGATTAAGCATAATAGTCACCCAAACAATACATGCGCTGGATAATTAGTAGACCCAAGAGACATTGGGAAAGTTCCACACAGCAAAGAGTAGGGACAATGCGACATCCTATGGCAGCGTTGGCATTCGCGATCGCTAGCGTCCTTTCAGGCGTCTTAGTAGCCAATCAAGGCGAGTTTCTGCCAGTGCAACGTTGTCTTTTGCATCGCGCCCTAGCTCGTCTTGCGGTAGTTCGGCAGTGCCTGCTGAGCTATTGCCACCGTAGCCCAATTGATTGACCGTTATGCGCAACCGATTGGAAAGAAAAATTGCAAGGGCACGATAAAACCGGGATGCAAAACCATCATCCTGGCGCAGTTTTGTTGCTAGCTGATCTCTAGAAATAGACAGTACGAGCGAGATTTCTGTAGCGGTGACTGTTGCCGAAGGGGGACGCGAATCAATGAAAGACATTTCTCCCACAACTTCGCCGCTAGATAAACGGGCGATCTCACGGTTGCCCATTGCTGATAAAGAGACTCGGAGTTCCCCTTCTAGCAGAATGTAAAGCGCATCAATGGGTTGCCCTTCGTGAATCAGCACTGTGCCTGCTGCCACTTCTTGACGAACGGCTGTTTCAATCACCCAATCAATATCGTCGTCATCCAGTTCGCCCAGTATAAACAGTACTTTCTTCATGCGTTTGCGGTGTTCCTCATGTTACCAGGATAGTCTGTTCGTCTGTCTGAAGCATCCTGCTCTGGGTATCCTTTGAAGCTGTGATTATCTCGCTCGATCGTAACAAGTTGGTTTTTTATAAAGCGGTTTTACGAGAACTGTCTGCATCAAGCGAAAGGTGCCTAAAAACTATTTCAGACGCTTTGATTTAGAGCCTGACATTATTGCAAGAATGTATAGACGTAATTACTAAACGCGTCTGTGTTTTCTAAGTGAATCGTGTGACCGCAATTAGCAACAGTTTGCAGTTGGGCGGTGGGGCAGTGGGCGACCATTGCCTGATTGATGGCGCGGAATTTATCATCGTGCGCTCCCACCAGCAACAGCAGTGGTTGTCGATGCTGTGCTAACAGTTCCCATAACGATGGTTGCAGTCCAGTGCTGAGATAGCGCAAGGATTGTGCCAGTTCTGAGGGACGATTGCGCGATCGCCGCTCTTTTACCTGCTCAAAAGCTGGATGCTGACGCAGAGTATGAAACAACGGTTGGCTGTACCAGTAGGATAGAAAGGAGACAAAATCGGCTTCAAGCTGCTCTGCCAGAGCGCGATCGTGGTGCAGGCGCTCCGTGCGTTCTGCTTCCGTTGTTAACCCAGGGGAAGCTGACTCCAACACAACTTTAGGGAATCGTTGGGGAAAGTGCAGCGCCAGATAAAGCGCTAACCGTCCGCCCATTGAGTATCCCACCAAAAAACAGTGCGAATAATGTTGTTGATCCAGCCAGTTAACGATCGCGTGAGCCGTGTGAGGCATGGTGTATAAGCTTTCATCGCCCTCAACCCGCGTTTTACCATGACCGGGTAAATCAATGGCAAGGCAACAAAAATGAGGCGATAAGCGCTCAATGACGCGATCGAAATCGCCGCTGTCGCCCATAAAACCATGTAGAAAGAGGACGACTGGCAGTTCGGGGTTGCCTTGCTTGATGGTGTGAAACTGATAACCCATTATTGTTACTTGAGTTGAACGGGAGATGACGTTGGTTAGATTGCCGGATGGTCCCACTACGCCTTCGCTGCTGCAAACGCTGCACCTGGTTGCTCAGCCGATCGCATTTTTAGAGAGCTGTGCCCAGCAGTATGGGGATACCTTCACAACGCGCGTGTTGGGCTGGAATTCGCCGCCGATCGTCTTTTTTGGGAATCCCGACGCGATCGCGCAAATCTTCACGGCTCCAGCAGGTCAGTTTGAATTGGGCAAAGTGACCCATGTGTTTCGACCGCTGACGGGCGATCGCTCTCTCATTATGTTGGATGGCGATCGACACCAGCGCCAGCGCCAACTTTTGATGCCACCGCTGCATGGCGATCGGATGCGAATGTATGGTCAGCTTATTTGCGAACTGACCCGCCAGGTCGTTGCTAACTGGACACTGGACAAGCCCTTTTCCATCCGCGAATCGACATCGGAAATCTCGCTTCAGGTGATTTTGCGGGTCGTCTTTGGCATGACACCAGGACCACGCTATCACCAACTCAAACATTTGCTGGCGGTGCTGCTGGAGTCGATCACGTCGCCACTTTATTCCAGCCAGTTTTTATTTACCGTACTGCAACAAAATTTGGGCGCTTGGAGTCCTTGGGGAGCCTTTCTCAAGCAGCAATATCAGATTGACAAGTTGATCTATGCTGAAATTCGCCAGCGTCGCGTGCAGTTAGATCCCTCCCGCACAGACGTTTTGACGCTACTGCTGTCCGCACAGGATGAAGCGGGGCGATCGATGACTGATGAAGAGTTGCGCGATCAGTTGATGACCCTTTTGCTGCTGGGACATGAAACGACTGCCTCTGCCCTTGCCTGGACGTTTTATTGGGTGCATGAGCAGCGAGCGGTCTTGGATCAACTTCGAGAGGAGCTAGAAGCACTGGGTGACGCACCAGACCCCGATCGCCTTGCCCAACTACCCTATCTGAATGCGGTTTGTAAAGAGTCGCTGCGCGTTTACCCGATCGCCCTTATTTCTCAGCCACGCAAAGTAAAAGAAACGATTGCGATCGACGGCTACACTTTTGACCCTGGTGCGGTGCTCATTCCCTGCATTTATTTAGCCCATCGTCGTGCCCAAACCTACCCAAACCCAGAGCAGTTTCAGCCCGATCGCTTTGTGCAGCAAAAGTTTTCCCCCTACGAGTTTTTACCTTTTGGTGGCGGTTCCCGTAGCTGCATTGGTGCGGCGTTCTCGCTGTATGAGATGAAACTGGTATTGGCAACGGTGCTTGCTTGCTATGATCTGGAGCTTGCCACTCAGGGCAGCATCAAACCAGCGCGACGGGGTATTACCTTTGTGCCGTCAAAGAATTTTCAGTTACGGGCGATCGCGCGTAGAACGAAGGCTTTGGCGGCGAGTGCTCAACTGTAAAAGCTCGTCATCCAGTTGAGAAGCAGTGCGTTTCGCGCTATTGGTTCCCTTTTTGTTGCTGATAAATTGCTTTAAAGCGGCGCTGTTGCTGGTTATGATCCACGATCGGGGCAGGATAGCCGCAGCGATCGCGCTCTAAGGGCAAAATTTTGCCAGTGACCAAGTCTTCTGTGTCAATGCTTTTAAGTTCGGGTAGCCATTCGCGGATATACTCGGCTTCCGCGTCAAATTTTTGAGCTTGACTGGCAGGATTAAAAATGCGTAAAGGTTTAGGGTCCATGCCGCTAGAAGCGCTCCACTGCCAGCCGCCGTTGTTAGCAGATAAATCGCCATCGTAGAGCCGCTGCATAAAGTACTTTTCGCCCAGTTTGACATCGATCATAAGATCCTTCGTCAAAAAGCTCGCAACAATCATGCGACAGCGGTTGTGCATCCAGCCGAGTTCATTCATCTGACGCATGGCAGCATCGACGATCGGATACCCTGTTTTGCCCTCGCACCACGCCTGAAAATGCTCTGGATTGTTCTCCCAGGGAAAGTTTTGAAACGGCTTGCGGTAGGCACCATCGGCTAACTGAGGGAAAAAGTACATGACATGCTGGTAAAACTCGCGCCATGCCAATTCTTGTCGCCAGGTGCGAATACTATCCCGCGCCTCATCGCTGCGAACCTGTTCCATGACTTCAACGGTCTTTGCCCAAACAG
>JBBSHC010000327.1:0-5033 GCA_038253425.1 Leptolyngbyales cyanobacterium
CTGGTATGCCGCAATAAACTCATGCAGCAGTAGCTCTCCATCGCCCAACAAAACCACGTCAAAAAAGTCTGCAAACGGTTCTGGGTTTGCTGTCAAGACAGGACCACCACCAAACACCAGCGGATGAGCCTCCGTACGCGCTGTTGCCCGAATGGGGATCGTGAGCGACTCCAACAAACCCAGAACATTCACATAATCCAGCTCCCACGATAGCGAAAATCCCATCAACTCAGGGTTTGACGGCACCGATTCTTGAGCATCCGTAAACAGGCGACCCACCTGCAAATCAGACCGAGATGCCAGCGTTGCCCACACCACCTGATAACCCAGACTGGTAATTCCCACGCTGTACTCGTTCGGAAACGCAAAGATGGTAGGAATCGCATCCGAAGCTGGCGTCGCCGCGTTAAATAGTAATCGTTCAGCCGAGAAAGGAGACGCAGACATGGGCAAGGAAATCACAGGATTCAATAATGGCAGGCTTGAAGAGGGAAACACCGTTCGCTAAAGATTGCCACCTCCACCCTACACTTTCTGTCTCATGTTCTGCATAGCGCTGGCACTTCAATGCGGTGAATAGAGGGAAGGCGACAAAGGGCACGATCGCGGTTTGTTACTAGATGCGATCGCCCCAGTCGTTTTACAATCTGGGCAACGGCAGCGGAGAAAAGACGAGTGGTAAAATCCTACGAGTTTAGTGAGTCTCAGAATGGCTTAATCCGCACCCTGGCAAACACCATGCGGTTTGTGAGCTACTTCTTGATAGCGATGGGGGTTTTAGCTGGATTGCTGGGTCTGCTCACGCTAACGGAAGGCGGCATTGGCAGTATCATTCAGGCGGTTGTCCAGATTGTGATTGGACAGTGGACAGGGAAGGCAGCGCGATCGTTCCAACTCATTGTCAGCACGCAGGGAAATGACGTTGAAAACTTGATGGGGGCATTGGCAGAACTCAGAAAACTCTACACTTTGCAGTATTGGGTCATGATTATAGCCCTAATTTTTCTGGCAGGAGCGCTACTGCTGGTGCTAGTTGGTAACAGTGCCGCGTTGCTGAAACCCAGATGAGAAGCGGTCAGGAGTTGAGAGGAAGGTAAAAGGTAAAAGGTAAAAGGCTAAGCGCGTGGTCATGCTCAGTCGCTAGGGGTCACAATAAACTCAAAACTCGAAACTTGGCTTTTCCAACTCAAAACTCAGCTTTTTGCTGACGGCTGATAGCTGATGGCTAAACCAAAGGAAGCTTAAATCAGCGTAATGGCTGTCACTTCGGGTGGGCAAAACAGGCGACCGGGTAAGTATGTACCCAAGCCACGGTTAACGTAAAGGCGGTTATTGCCAACATCATGTAGCCCCTGTGCCCATTCCCAGTGCTTTGAAACCCGATAGCATTCTCGCATCCAGGGGAAAAGGCGTTTGGCGCGTTTTGGCATTTTATTATACGTCGTTGAGATGAAATGCGACATATTGCCCAGCCCTGGCAGCACAACTTGTCCTCCATGAGTGTGCCCAGAAAGTTGCAGGTCAACGCGCCACTGTTGCAACGGCACTGCTGTATCGGGATTGTGGGAAAGGACAAGACGAGGTGTGTGCGCGTCTAGCGGCGTCATCACAGGCAGGGGGTTAAAGGCAGGCGACCAGAAATCAGCTAACCCCACGATCGCTAACCCCGGTCCAAGCGGATAAGCAACCTCGTTCCACAATACCTGTATGCCAATACTAGTCAATGCTTTGGTAATCTCAGGGCGCGATCGCCGATAGCAGATATCGTGGTTGCCCAAAACGGCATAGATGCCAGCCCGACTTTGCAGACTTTTTAACCAGGGCAGCAGGTTATGAATAGCGGCAGGATCATCAGTGACAAAATCCCCCGTGAGCATTATCAAATCGGGTTCGATCGCATTACTAGCTTCGATCGCTGCTGCTAACATGCGCTCCGAAAGCCGAATGCCATCGAAATGAAAATCAGAAAATTGAGTGAGTGTAACGCCTTTGAGGTGAGTGGGGAGATCGGCGATCGCTAGCTGCAATCGTTCTACCGTGAGGGGTCCTGTCAACAGTCTATGCATACGCTCATTAAACAGGGCACCTACAGCCTAGCAAGAGTTTACAGCGGCTTAGACAGCGATCGTCGCTCGTTTTCTGGGTTCAACGCGGACAGCAGCCATCAGCAAAAACAATGTCGCCCGTGCGATCGCTGGATCCGTTGCTTGCAGTGCCGCCAATGTCGGAGGTACCTGCATAGAACGCGTCGATGGCTGCTCTAACATCACTAGCGTTTGCCAGGAATACTCTGGCTGAATGTTGAGTTGAGGCAATGGCTGAAGTTGTCTGGGCTTCGTTTTTGTCGCGATGGACATGACTAAAAGCACCAGCATGAAGCACAGCAATAGCCCCACACTCGCCCGTTGCTCGGAGTCAGAAAGAACACCGTTAGCTGAGAGCGGCTCAACAGGTGATGCAGCCGTAAGCTGCCAGTTAGTCTGGGGTTGAATGATCTGCTGAAGTTCAGCGCGTTTGGTCAGGTACAGATTTAGATTATCCGTGGCAAACTTTAACTCCAGATTAAGTGCGTCGTATTGCCGCGCCATCCCCGCCCACTGTTTGATCTGTTGATTAATTTGAACCTCAGTTTGCGCGATCGCCGCCTGACTGATCTCCAATACCCGCACCTGGTTTACCGCCGTCACCCATTCCAGCAGCGTTTGCTGACGGATCACGGCTGTATAATCACCGTTTTCGGTTGCCTGAAAGTCTGCGACCGCTTGTGCTCGTTGGCGGGCGATCGGCTCTTGTGCCACTTGCGCCATTTCGGTAGACACCTGCTGATACTGCTGTTTCAAGGTTTGCAGTGTCGCACTATCCGGCTGGGGGCGAGCAAGCTCAACGGTAAGCTGCTGCGCGATCGTCTGAAACTGTTGCAGTTGCGCCTGATAGCGATCGTTCTGTTGCAACAACTGATCCGCCACTGTGGCATCCGCCTGTCCTGTCAATCGGTTCTGCAAAATGGCAGACTGGGTACGCGCCTCAGTAAGGCGAATTTGCAAGTCTTGACGCTGTTGAGCCAAAACACCACTTCGCTGAGACAACTGCTGCCCCAACGCGGCTGGTTCGGTAACACCAGACTGCTGCTGTAATTTCTGAAGGTTGTGCTTCGCCACACTGACCTGTTTTTGCAGTTGCGGTAGGCGATGCTCCACAAATTTGAGTTCACGGCAAAGGCTTGTGCGGCACGATTGGCTGTACTGCAAATAGGCGTGCGATACAGTCTCCAGCACTGCCTGCACCTTCTGTGGATCGGTGTCCTGGTAGCGAATTTCTAGAGTTTTCTCGCCCTCACGATGCGTGATGTCTAGCTTTTTCGCCAGCGTATCGTAGTTGAGGTCGGCATACTGCGTCTGGAGCTGCTCCACAACAGGCGAAAGCAGCTTGGGGCTCCACAACACCTGAATTTGACTGTCATAGTCAAGGCTGGGGGCCGCTAATGTTGACTGATTGGTAACCGTTGGGGCGGCTGAAGGCGTTGGTTCAGGAGTAATCGGCTCGACCAGAAGCTGAAACGTGCCTTCATACTGAGTCGGTTGGTTGGCTAACTGAATCAGGTTGACGCCCGCAACCGTCGCGATCGCAACACCTGCCAATGCCCCCGTGCGTCGATTTAAAAAGCTCGGGAAGACCCTTTCTGGCACTTCAGGGCTGACGTAATGATCGGGCAGCGTCGCAGGCAGATATTCGTCGGCTAAAGCGGCGACTGTGAACGGAGTGACTGATGCATTCATATCAGTACAAAACGAAAGGGCAATTAAACCTCAACCGGAGCAGAACCATTTTGATTTTGGGACTGCACATAAGAACGGTAATAACCATCGGGTAGATTTGCCGCATCTTTAGCACCGTTTGCTACTAAACCAAGCACAGTTGTAGAAGAAATCTTCAGTTCCTCCAGGGTTTGAGTTAAAGCGGGTCGCTTGGTTTTGCCCATACGGATGACCAGTAGCAGTCCGTTCGTTTGGGCAGCAATTAAACTACCATCGGCTAAACCTAGAAGGGGCGGAGTATCGTAAATCACCAGATCAAACACCATCTGGAAGCGCTCCATGAGCAACTGCATTTTGCCAGAGGAAAGTAATTCCACCGGGTCGAGCGTTGCTTTGCCAGCCGTCAACACCATCAAGTTATCTTTGAGTGGCGATTGCTGGAGGGCATTCCTGACATTAATGTTTGAGGTCAGGATGTCACTTAAACCGCATTCATTGGATAGATTCATCTGGCTATGCACTTGGGGGTGACGCAAGTCTGCATCCACTAGCAGCACTCGTTGCCCCATTGCGGCGGCGGCTTGAGAAAGGTTAACCGCGATCGTTGATTTGCCATCGCCAGGTTCAGGGGAACTAATGGTGAGTGATCGAATTGGTGCATCTAGCCCTTTGAGTAGGCGAATGTTTTTGTAGAGCGATCGAAACGCCTCTGTGAATAAGGCTGAAGCATAGGCTGCTGCATTCGTTCCATCGCTGCTTAATTCAAGTTCATTCGCCGCTAGTTCATTAACCGCTAGTTCAGGTGGCTGAGCTGCCGCTTGCGCTTTGCGTTTGCGTTTGAGAAACGGTAACTTGAACGATCGAGCTGTCATTACTTTGCCGCTGCCGCTATCCAGAGGAATGGCTCCCAGCAGGGGAAGCCTGACCGTCTTATTAAATTCTTTTGCAGTGTGATACGTGTTACTTTGGCTATCGACCAGAAACCCAGCTCCCACACCTGCCATGAGGCTCACGAAGGCAGCAAAGACCATCAGAGTTAGGGCACTATTCGTACCCACATTTAAGGGTTCTCCAGCAGCATCTCTGGCAATCCCTGGAGGAGCAAGGAGTTCCCAGGGAACCTCTTTCTGTGCCGCATCGATCTGTAGTGCTTCTCGCTTGCTTTGAAACTCATCCAGGCTGTTTGTCGCCAATTTCAGATCTCGCTGAATGTCGGTATAGCGACGTGCCAGGGCAGGATATTGACGAATTTTAGTATCTGCTTGCTCTTTGGCCCGC
>JBBSHC010000328.1:0-5021 GCA_038253425.1 Leptolyngbyales cyanobacterium
GTTGGCATTGGTAAACCCACCCGCGCAACTAGCCAGTAACGCCCTCGTGTGGAACCTCCAGGATCAAACGATTACATCCGATCAACTTTTAACCATTAATAATCCACAGCAGCAAGTGACGCTTAGCGGCAGCGAGGGACGCATGGATTTAAAGAACAAAATGCTTTATCTGGCAGGTGATGTGCGCGGCGTTGGCACCAAAAATCAATCGCAGCTTAACGCCGATCGCTTGAACTGGAACATTGCGACCCAGCGCTTTGAAGCGGATGGTAATGTGCGGTATCAGCAGGGGCAACCACCGATGAATTTGGCAGGTCCCAAAGCAACTGGCACCTTGCAGGGTCAGAATATTGTAGTCAGCGGTGGCAGGGTTGTAACGGAGTTCATTCCCTGATCGCTGAACGGCTGTAGAGCAATCAGCAGCAACTTGCTTAACTCAAGGTTCCCTGCAAGTTAAGGTCAAACTTCTCACGCAAAGCGGCTAAAACGGTTGCTTCAGCGGGCGAAAGCTGACCATCCAGTTGCGCGATCGCATAGCAGCGTGAAAGAGTGAGTGCAGCAAAATCACGGTTGAGTTGATCTAACAAGGCACCTAACGGTTGAGGAGCTTTTAAATTGTCTGCGATCGTCTTCAGAGAATTCTCAGGTAGCTCTAGCGATTGGAGATTGGGCAAAATGTCTTCCCACGCTTTTTCGGGATAGCTAGCCAGCAGCATGTGAGCCAGGATTTGGTCGGTGATCGCCTGCTGCGCGATCGCTACCTCTAAATAGCTGTCACTCTTTTGCTTGATTGCTTGCAATGTGGCAGTGGCAGTTTCGGGCACGGCTGGATCTAGTTTTGCCTCATAGAAGCGGCAGGCAGCGTAGCCCAGCGCATATAAAATTGTGGCATTGCTGCTGGCACCAATCACAGCTCCGGCAAAAGGTACATTCTTGACAAAGACCAATCCCGCTCGAATGGCACGACTACCGCCCAAGGCGAGTCCAAAAATGGCAAGCACCTCACCTTTACGAGCCGGATCAATTAAGTCCATGCCATAAGCAGCAGCAATCTGATACAGCATTTCCGTCTGGAGTTTGCTGGTCGTTGCCAAATCTACAGCCAGCAGCGCGATCGCTTCACCTGGTACCAGACTGCTGGCTAACCCTACCCCACCCGCATAGATCGCTTTTTCAACCATAATGCGATGGGCGATCTGGCTGGGTGCTTCGTCTGGATGCGCCTGCTGTAGCTTACGCACTGCCGCTGCTGCCTGGGTTAGATCAACTTGCTCACCCATGCCCAGCAGCCCATCTAACTTTAAGGCTTTGGTCAACTTGCGAATCAGCGGATTGTCGCCTACATATGTTACGGCTTGCCCGGTGCCCGTTGTGGCTTGCTCTGCTAAACGATGCGTGTTTTTGAACGTGGCCTGACTAAAATCCGTCGCAGCCTTCAGCACAAAATCACCTGTTTGTGAAACAGTATGCCCAATGCCGCTACCCACTTCGATCGAGGTTTTGACAAGCGCTTGACCCGCTTCAGAGACGTGATGACCAACCGCTGTGCCAAACTCCGTCACGTTGCCAGTGACTGCTTTGAAGAAGGATGCGGGATCAACAGACCATTCACCTCTTTCTGCCTGATCAGGTTCGACGTGCTTGGGTGCTGGCGTTGCAAGCTGACCCTCTGACGAAGATGGAGCGATCGCGTTGAGTTCCAATGATGGTTGCCGCTTGCTATTCATGGCACAGATTCCACAGTGTCGTAAAGACCTCTTGCCAAAAGTGACTAAGATACCTCTAACGTAGTGGCAGAACAAGCCTACTGCCTCAATCCCAAGATGGGTTCTACCCTCCTTCTAGCGCTATAGGTCTGCTGTATTCAGGTGAGGTATTTTTCTGGTATGGCTGCCGCCAGGGCTTAGGACATGGGGAGCAAAGGGGGTGTGGGGGCAATGCCCCCAGCCAGGGGTGACACTCCTGCACCCCGTCCTAACCAAAATGGCTATGCCTATAGGCGTTGAAAACGGCACGATCGCGTATGCAATTTGACTACTCACTCGATTTCAAAACCATCGACTTTCGACAACGCCCCGACCTGTATCAGATGGGACGTGGTGAACAGGGTGTTTTACTGGTTGAACCGTATAAGAGTGAGATTTTGCCGCACTGGACTTTTAAAACGCCAGAGTTAGCGCAGCAGTCGGCAGCAAAAATCTACAGCCTCTTTCTTACTTACAAAGCTCAGGATGATTTTGTGGGTATGGATATGGCACGAAAATTTTTGCAAATGGGTTACACGCGATCGCGTCGCTACGCAAACCACAAATCTGGGCGAAAATACGCTCAGGGTACGAAAACGGTGTTGCCGCGAGATGAAGACCCCAGCAAGGCACAATCTGCCACAATTTTCTATGAGAAATGGCAGCTAGCCAAAGCCGACCCAGTGTATTGTGAGCAGGTCGATCGACATCAAACGACTCAAACGCGTTCAACATAGATGCCATGTCGCTTTTAATACAGGCGCTTTCAGACAGAAGAAAAACAGGCACAAAATTGAACACGCTGGACTAACCCGAATACCATACTGATAGACCAAAGGTTCAACTGATGCGTAATGGCTAAACTGGCATTATCAGACCAAACGATGAAGTCGAAGCAGTTGATGGCAGAGGCGTATCGAGAAACAGAGCGCATGAGAGATGTGCGACTGCTGCTAGACCACCTGCTGAGACAGGAAAACATTACCATCAAATTCATTCTGGACTGTTTGTATGATGTGGGTTCGGTCAACTTGATCAACCAGAAGGTGCGCTCTCAACCGCTCAACCGCTGCATGAAAGCGATCGCGGTGATGTCTAAACCAGCCTTTCGACTTTTTGCGCTGCGCTGGTTACGAAAAAACTGTCCTGAGTTAATTACAAACTGGCTCTACCGCAAAGTAAGCTTTCAAACCCCAGCCACACAGCCCCAAGAAACCATTGCCAAAGTAATCGAAGCCCAAACCAGTACCTTGCCCGCGTTGGAGAGCGATCGACAGGTTCGGCAATTGCGTTATCAGGTGCGGTGGCTCACTGGCATTCTAGTTGGCGTCGTTCTGCTGTGGGGTGGCTCTGTTATATTGCCAAACTACAGCCCCGGACTTGGTTCAACCAATGCACCCAAGCTGTTGCAGCAGCGACCTTAGCGCCTCTAAAGAAAGCATGTCGTGGCTGGTAAGCTTTAGGCTTTAGAAGTCAGAAGTGAAAAATAAAAGTAATTCAAAACTCTCTAGCGAAACGCCCCCTTAGCCAAGGCTTCTTTGGCACGTATCTCTCGCTTGCTGACGCTGCAACGGGTTTACCCCTCGCTGTTGTTGGAGCAACGGGCACCAACGACCAAAAGCATTCTTCACATCCGTGTAGGTGGGTTGGTCTTGCGGTACTAGTTTGGCTGCCACGATCGCCGCATCAAAACGGCGTTGCCTGCCTCGCTGCCGAGCGATCGCCATAATTTGGCGGCTCCACCCAGCAATCTCCTGCTGCGACTGTGCGTAATCGGGCTGACCGGGTTGAATTTTTTTGGCGGCTTGAATGGCATACCAGTACGGCGATGCCTGGTTTGGCTCTCCGACTACCATTGCTCTCGCTTTTGCCAGAGAACCAGTTGCAGGCGACGGGGCAAGCGTAACAGTGCCGATCGCTTTCACAGGCAGCGTTTGAGCCGCAGTTCCAGGCTTATTAGTAACAGCAGCGGTTGTCTGGTTCTGAGCCACTTCGCTGCCAGCCACCTGTGGGTTGAGACGGCTAGTGCCTGAGACGCCAACCTGTGCCGCTGCGATCGATGGCGGAGAAGGGACGGCGCTGGCAGCAGAGGGATCTATGACGTGCGAAACAGATCCAGGCAAAGATGCAGAAGGTGCTGGCTTCACAGGCGGTTTCGCAGCAGGCGCAAGGCTGGCAGGTGGATCTGGCTGTTGTGTTACAGACTGAGGTTTTGGGTCAAAAGCAGCATGGTTACGCAATAACACACCAAGAATGAGTGCTACGACTGCAAACCCGCCCCACCGCAACACGGGTCGCCAGAAAAGCGCATCGGAAATTTCGTCGGCATCGTGAGACGGATCAGAATTTGGCTGAGTCACAACGGGTGCTTGGGCAGATTGAGCACTTCCATTTTCATGATTTTGGGTCGCACTGTCGAGGGGCGGCTCCGTTCCAACGCCGTTTACCTGAGCCTGCGTCATGACCGAGCCATTAGTGGCACCCTTTGCGCCATTCCGGGCACCCTTTGTCAAGCCAGTAGACGTTCCATAGAAGGGGGATGCAGACGGATTAGTTGCACCAGTGGTCTGAGCGATCGCGCTTCCATTCGTTTTAACAGAGCCACCATTAGCGATCGCCGTGCGTGCCATGTCCGCAATAGCCGATCGCCCCGACCCATTGCCGTAACCACCGTAAGGAAGCGGAGCGCCTGCATCAGTCGTTGAGGGCGTTTTCAGTGCGACACCATTTGTTGACGCAGACCGTTGCCCGATGCCAGAGACTACCGCTCGATCGCGGCTTGATTGAGAGTCCGCAGCCAGAGACGACGGCAAAAGTGGCTGGTGGAGCGTTTCAGCCGCGCTGATCAATACGGGTTGCTGAATCGGTCGCCAGTAAAGTTCGCTCAGAGCAGGCAGGCGATCGCTGAGGTAGGCATAGAGTTCTGCTAAGGTCGCACCGTGATGATTCTGTAGACCTTCTAATAGTGCTGCTGTAAAGAACCCATGTCCCAGCGCTGAAGTTTCACGAGAAAACTGCCCCGGTTGACAAGACAGCAGTGTTGGAATGCCAGCTTGAGACGCTAATTGTGCCGTCTGCGTACCAACTGTTTCGTAGGAAAAGCTGCTCTCATTGCGGTTGCTATCTAGCAGCACCAAAACAGTCGCCTTCTTGACACGCTTCAAGCTGTTAAAAATTGCCTCGATCGGTAGGGCAGTAGCGGCAATCGCCGCTGGGTCGCCCTCGATCGGCATCAAATAATCTTGCCCTTGCTGGCACACACCATACCCACTAAAA
>JBBSHC010000329.1:0-5005 GCA_038253425.1 Leptolyngbyales cyanobacterium
AAGCCTTCCAGGTTGATACATGCACCATTGTCTTTCCTGATGTGGCACAGTCAGTCACTCATGTTGCCTGCTGGTCAGCCAATGCGCCGCCGCTACCAGATCACTTATTGACGACCACCTCAGACTTTTTTGAGCGTCTATTGACCCATTTAGATCTCGCTAAGCAGAACAAGAGCGAGAGTCAGCAAGTGACCGTTACACCCGCAAATATGCCCGAATTTGTTGAAAGCTGGCAATCTGTTGAGCCATTGCGGGCATCCTTAAAACAAGTGAAAGCGGTTTTAAACGCTACCACACACGTTCCGGGGTACATCAATGGGGTCATTAGTCTAATGCGATCGCGCGCTCATGCCTGGACTGAATCAGAAATCGCAGGACTTCAAGCCGTGTCCTATCAGGTCGCCAGCCTTATCGATCAACGTCAGCTTCAGCAACGTCTTGGCAAACAAAGACAGTACCAGCAGGTTGTCAATCAATTGACGATGGCGATTCACAATGCAGCCGATCTCACCGAGGTTGTGAAGCTAGCTACAGATGGTACCGCCAAGGCACTTCAGGTGAAACGCGGCGTGCTGCTGCGGTTGAAATACTGGGACCCCCTCTTTCGCCCTCGTCCTGAAGCACAGATTCCCAAGATCCGAGTGAATGTGATTTGTGAATGGTTGGACATCGCTGCCAGAGTGGAACCGTCTTCTCAAGCTGTAGCGCCAGAAAGCCCTTCATCGTCTGCTGAAGCCAGCCAGTCGTTCTGGATTGCAGAGTGTACGCTGTGCCAAGAGGCATTTCTGCACCCCGATCGTCCAGTTACTATACCTGGAGCGCACCAGTTGCCCCCCTTTGATGCGAGTGGCGTTGCTGCTGCCTTTCATCTCGATACGCTACCGACAGCTTTGCTTGCGCCGTTAGAGAGTCAAGGCACTGTGCTCGGTTTCCTGGTGTTTCAGCATGAGCGATCACATGTTTGGCAAGCCGAAGAGTTAGAACTGGTGCAGTTGGTAAGTGCCCAGGTCAGCACAGCGATCATTCAAACCGAGACACTGCGACAAGTGCAAGGTTTAGTCGAAAAGCGTACGGCTGAACTGCGAGAAAGCCTTTCGGTGCAGGCAAAACTGTACGATCGCACCCGCCATCAGCTTGATCAGTTACGTTGTTTGAATCAGATTAAAGATGAATTCTTGAGCACGGTCAGTCACGAATTGCGAACCCCCTTGACCAGCATGAAAATGGCTATTTGCATGTTGCGTCAAACTGATTTGCCTGTCGATCGCAGCAGCCGTTACCTGGACATTCTGGAGCAGCAGTGTGCCCAGGAAACTAATCTTATTAATGATTTGTTGGCGCTTCAGGAAGCGGAATCGAACCAGATTACCTTACATTGGCAAGAAATTGACTTGAAGGTGCTGATTCGCGAGTTGGCTAAACTCTTTCGGCAAAAGTGGGAGGCAAAGGGGTTAACTCTAGATCTTAAACTGCCGAGACGACCACTGAAATTAATGAGTGATCACGCCAGTCTGCACCGAATTTTGCTCGAATTGCTGACCAATGCTGGCAAATATGCCGATCCCAATACCTGCGTGCAACTTCACGTCACGCAAACGACTGAGCAACCAATCAATCAGATCATCGTCACGCTTTGCAATGTTGGTCCTGGTATTGCACCCGACGAACTGCCCCTCATCTTTGATAAGTTTAAACGCTGCCAGCGAGCCACACAAGACGCGATTCAAGGAACAGGGCTAGGGTTGTCGCTGGTGAAATCTTTAATCCAACACCTGAATGGTACGATCGCGGCGTCAAGTTGTACTACAGAAGATAGCTACTCCTGTGATACCCGCTTCACTCTCACACTGCCGCAAATGCCTGAAACCTCTAAGCTGCATTAACAAGGCATTTAAGGGAACAATTAGCTCAGCGTATAAACTGTTGAGCGGTCAATATCTTCCTAAAACTGCTTAAGTGATCTAAAGCTTGAGCAAGCAGTCTAGCGTGATCAGCATTGCCTACTCACTTGATGGTTAAGCTAAATGGAATATAGTCAATAGTATGTTGAAGTCCGCTACGCCAAGGTCACTCCGCTGGCAACGTCCCAGGCAGTCTTTGCTGGCACGTCAGTCAGATATTTTTATGTCGGCGGCGCGGCTGATGGGTTACCTATGGTGGGACAGTACGATCGCGCATCATGTCCCTCGTCATCGCAATCGGCGGGCACAGTGGCTGGTTGGCACACTGCTTGACTTAGGTCCAACCTTCATCAAGATTGGACAGGCGCTCTCGACGCGGGGAGATTTGCTGCCGCCAGAGTATATTCAGGCGTTAGGGCAGCTTCAGGATCGAGTGCCGGAATTTAATGCTGATGAAGCGATCGCCATTATTGAGTCTGAGCTAGGTAGCCCGCTTTATACGCTGTATCAAGATTTTGACCGTATTCCGATCGCGGCGGCTAGTCTCGGACAGGTTCACAAAGCGCGTCTGCATACTGGCGAAGACGTCGTTGTCAAAGTGCAGCGTCCCGGTTTAGATACTCTTTTTGCGCTTGATTTGAGAGTGTTACGGCGGTTACTTCGTTTTTGCCAACGGTATCTTCCTCAAGCACGTGAGCATGATCTGGAAGCCATCTACGACGAGTTTGCCGAGGTGCTTTACCAGGAAATTGATTACGTGCAGGAAGCGATGAATGCTGATCGCTTTCGCCACAACTTTTGTGACCATCCTCGTATCGTTGCGCCCAAAGTCTATCCAAAGTACACGACCAGGAAGGTCTTGACGATGGACTATGTGCCGGGAATCAAAATCAACGATCGCCAAAGTCTGGAAGCTTGCGGTATTGATGTTAAAGAAGTAAACCAGTTAGGCATTTGCGCGTACTTAAAGCAACTGTTACAGGATGGGTTCTTTCAAGCCGATCCGCATCCTGGCAACATGGCGGTTAGCCCAGACGGATGTTTGATTTTTTACGATTTTGGGATGATGGCAGAGGTGAAAGCCATCGATCGTGATCAGATGGTATGTACCTTTTTTGCCGTCCTGCGGAAGGATACTGATCAGGTTGTCACGACCCTGACCACGATGGGGTTGATCGAGCCGTTGTCAGACATGACCCCGATCAAGCGGGTGGTCAGCTTTGTCTTAGAGCGCTTTACAGAAAAACCGATCGCGCTTGAGGAATTTAGTCAAGTACGGCAAGAAGTCTCGGCGCTCTTTGCACAGCAACCGTTTCGTCTGCCAGCCAAGATGACCTTCATTCTCAAGGCACTCACCACGTTGGATGGTGTCGCCCGCGATCTCGACCCACACTACAGTTTGATGGAGTCTGCAAAGCCGTTTGTCAAAAGCATGACGATCGCGAAAGGTTCGGGTGGCAGCTTTAGTGAGCTAACAAAACAGGCAAAAGCCTATATTGCCTACAAACTCCGTCAACCGAGCGCAACAGAGCGCTTGATTCAACGCTTAGAAGAGCGTTTAGAACAGGGTGAACTAGAGATTCGAGCGCGATCGTTAGAAACCGATCGTGCGATCCAAAGCATTAACCTTGCGCTTAAAAGTTTAATCTATGCATGCCTAACCGGATTTTCGCTGCTCTCTGGCGCGGTGCTTCTGGTAGGAGCCTATAAGCTATGGGCTTTGATCGCTTTTGGGCTGGCAGGCTTTGGCGCACTGGCACTAATGCGCTCCCTTGTTAATCTCGCTGTGCGGGAACGGTTGGATCGGTTTGCCCGTTAGAACGACCCGTTTTCTAGCTTGAAGCGGACGGTGTGTGATTACTCCACCCATGCGTTGGCAGGACTGAATGGATTTAAGGCGATGGCTGGCGATACTGCCCGTCCGTCAAAGAAACCCATTAAAAAACCTCTGCTCTTGAAGATTAGAAGCAGAGGTGATGTTTGGAATACCCCCAGGGGAATTCGAATCCCCGTCGCCTCCGTGAAAGGGAGGTGTCCTAGGCCTCTAGACGATGGGGGCGTATTTCACAACCTTGACTAATTTAGCGTATGAGTCTGCGTCTGTCAATACTCGATGCGTCCTTCAAGTGAGAGGGATGAATTTGAAACGCATGATAGGAATAGGTTCTCGGAAAATAGCCCATACAACAAAATCCCGAAAGCGTGTCTAGTCGCTTTTAGGATTTGCGAGGACTTGACTTAAACTAAGCGGGTAGCGAGAATCGAACTCGCAACTAATGCTTGGGAAGCATTCATTTTGCCACTAAACTATACCCGCAGCTAATCACTTAGCTATTATACCTCTACTGGTGAGCAGAAAAACTTTCAGGTTGACCATTGGCGGCGATCGAGCCTTCTGACCGCCGCTTCATCGATCCTTTGAGCAGTTTTCCAAAAATAGCGGCTTGCCAACGATCGATATACGTAAAGATCACTGGAACGACGACCAGCGTTAGCAGCGTTGAGGTGAGCAGACCTCCAATCACGGCGATCGCCATCGGGCTTCTCGACTCAGACCCTGCCCCAATGCCCATCGCGATCGGAATCATGCCTGCAATCATGGCGATCGTGGTCATCAAAATCGGACGCAATCTCGCGACTCCAGAATCAATGACTGCGTGATAAGTTGGTTTGCCTTCTCTCTGGTTGATCAACGCATAATCCACCAGCAGAATCGAGTTTTTGGTCACCAGACCCAAGAGCAAGACGACTCCAATCAGAGCGATGAGTCCCAGTTCTTTATGGGTAATCAGCAGTCCGAGCATGGCACCGCCGATCGAGAATGGTAACGCTACCATGATCGTGATCGGATGCAGAAAATCGTTAAACAGCAACACTAACACTGCGTAGATAAAGACAACTGCCGCTAGTAGTGCGCCGCCAAAGTTGCCAAAGACTTGAGCCAGAATCTTCGCGTTACCAAAGTTTTCTCTCGTCACCCCGGCTGGCAGAGATTTCAAAATCGGTAACTGGTTGATTTTGGCTAATGCATCGCCGAGCGCTAACCCTTTGAGATTGGCTTCGACCGAGATATTCCGCGATCGATTGTAGCGATCGATTTGAGA
>JBBSHC010000330.1:0-4998 GCA_038253425.1 Leptolyngbyales cyanobacterium
ACTATTTTGGCATTTTCAAAGCTGAATTGACTTTGAACGCTAATGAAAAATGAAAAAACTAGATGTACGTCCCCACCGAGGACTTAAGCAGCCCAACTATTATTATTATTAGACTGAAAACTTCTGTATAACACCCCAAATCAGCTAGATAGGCGGAAAGTCTCTGTATAAACACCCCAAATTGTATAGATAGGCAGATCGTCTCGCAAAATTGTGCTACCTCAAGAAAATGAGCAGAGACTAGAGACTTTAAGGTGTAGCCCGATCGCCCTTTTCATAGGTTACTTGACCCACAATCCTTAACTTCCGATTAGGTGGACAACCAACTCACGGGTATGACCATGTTGCCGATGTTCCCATAAATAGATGCCCTGCCAGATGCCTAGAACGAGACGACCGTTGGCGATCGGAATTTGTTCGGAAGTTTTCGTCAGCGCCGTGCGAATGTGAGCAGGCATATCGTCTGGTCCTTCGGTGCTGTGGATATAGTTTTCCCACTCTGGTACTAATTTGGCAAAGAAGTTTTCTAGATCTTTTAACACGTCAGGATCGGCATTTTCTTGAATCACTAAGCTAGCGGATGTGTGCCGCAAAAAGAGAGTGCAAAGTCCGGTTTGAATTTGCGATTCGGCAACGATCGCCTGCACTTTCTGGGTCACTCTGCAAAGCGATTTCCCTGTTGTTTGAAGCTTGAGTACCTTCTGGTGTTGGTGCATGGGAGGTGAGGCGTGAGGGGTCTTAAGCAAAAGTCCCCCGCCGTTACAGCGAGGGACCGAATCAAAGTGCCATTGGCACCAGATTTAGTTGATATGCGCTAGCCAAACTTGGCGGCTGTTGCCGATATCAAGAAGGCGGCGTAGGTCAGGATGTAGCCGACTGTGAAGTGAGCCAAACCAACCACACGTGCTTGAACAATGGAGAGAGCAACAGGCTTGTCCTTCCAACGAACCAGGTTCGCCAGCGGTGTACGCTCGTGTGCCCAAACCAACGTCTCGATTAGCTCTTGCCAGTAACCTCTCCAGGAGATCAGGAACATGAAGCCAGTTGCCCAAACCAGGTGTCCAAAGAGGAACATCCAGGACCAGACTGACAGGTTATTCATGCCATACGGGTTGTACCCGTTAATGGTCGCACCGGAGTACAGCCAGAGGTAATCGCGCAGCCAACCCATGAGATAGGTGGAACTTTCATTGAACTGAGAAACGTTTCCAGACCAGATGCCTAAGTGCTTCCAGTGCCAGTAGAACGTAACCCAGCCGATCGTGTTCAACATCCAAAACATTGCCAGGTAGAACGAATCCCAAGCAGAGATGTCGCAGGTGCCGCCCCGTCCAGGACCATCGCAAGGGAAGCTATAGCCGAAGTCTTTCTTATCGGGCATTAGCTTTGAACCCCGTGCATCCAACGCGCCCTTGACCAAAATCAGGGTGGTGGTGTGCAGACCCAACGCGATCGCATGGTGAACCAGGAAATCGCCAGGACCAATGGTAAGGAACAAGGAGTTCGTACCGTTGTTGATAGCATCCAGCCAACCCGGCAACCAAACGTTGCCATAGTTCGGCCAAGCTGTAGTTGCAATGCTGTCTGGATTAGACAACAACGTGCCCATGCCATACAGCACCTTGCCATGAGATGCCTGAATGAACTGTGCGAACACGGGTTCAATCAAGATTTGCTTCTCAGGAGTGCCAAAGGCAACTACAACGTCGTTGTGAACATACAGACCCAGGGTATGGAAACCGAGGAACAGCGAAACCCAGCTCAAGTGAGAGATGATGGCTTCTTTGTGCTGTAGCACCCGATCCAACACGTTGCCCTTGTTCTGATCCGGGTCATAGTCCCTTACCCAGAAAATGGCTCCGTGAGCAAACGCACCAACCATCAGAAACCCAGCAATGTACTGGTGATGGGTATATAGTGCAGCCTGAGTTGTAAAGTCCTTCGCCAAAAACGCGTAGGGAGGCAACGCATACATATGCTGCGCGACCAGCGAGGTAATAACACCCAATGCAGCCAGGTGGATGCCCAACTGGAAGTGCAAGGAGTTGTTGTAGGTTTCGTACAGACCCTGGTGAGGCAGGTTGAACTGACCTTCACTTCTGGAACTGAAGAGACCTGCTTTGCTGTCCAACATCTCTTTGATGCTGTGACCGATACCAAAGTTGGTGCGGTACATGTGACCCGCAACAATAAACAGAACCGCGATCGCCAGATGGTGATGGGCCATGTCCGTCAGCCACAACGATTCGGTCTGAGGATGGAAACCACCCAAGAAGGTCAGAATCGCCGTGCCAGCGCCTTGAGACGTACCAAACACCTGCTGAGCAGTGTCAGGGTTCTCGGCATACACGCCCCAATTTCCGGTGAAAAAGGGAGCCAAACCAGCAGGATGAGGAGGCGTGGAAAGGAAGTTATTCCAGCCAACATGCTGTCCACGCGATTCGGGGATAGCCACATGAATCAAGTGACCCGCCCAAGCCAGCGAACTAACGCCAAACAGACCTGCCAGGTGGTGGTTCAAGCGCGATTCCGCATTTTTGAACCAGGCCAGCGACGGACGGAACTTGGGTTGTAAGTGCAGCCAGCCTGCGAACAGGAAGACTGCCGACAGAATCAGGAGAAAGACTGCACCCGTATAGAGTTCGCCGTTCGTCCGCATCCCAATCGTGTACCACCACTGGTAGACACCAGAGTAAGCAACGTCTACCGGATAGTTCACGCCACCTTGAGTGAACGCATCAACCGCCGGTTGACCAAACTGAGGGTCCCAAATCGCATGAGCGATGGGACGGATGTTCAATGGATCTTTGATCCACTGTTCAAAGTTGCCTTGCCACGCTACGTGGAATAGGAGACCAGATGTCCAGAGGAAGATGATAGCCAGATGACCGAAGTGAGAGGCGAAAATCTTTTGGTAAAGATTCTCTTCTGTCATGCCGTCATGGCTTTCAAAGTCGTGGGCAGTGGCGATCCCGTACCAAATCCGACGGGTAGTCGGATCTTGAGCGAGGTCTTGGCTAAATTTGGGAAATTTAGTCGCCATAGTTCTACTTCGTTCTCCTCGCGCTTATCCAAGTGCCAGTGTACGAGCCAGGAAGAATGCCCACGTAGTGACAATGCCTCCCAGGAGATAGTGTGCTACCCCCACAGCCCGACCCTGAATGATGCTCAGTGCGCGGGGCTGAATTGCCGGGGCAACCTTCAGCTTATTGTGCGCCCAAACAATCGATTCAATCAACTCTTGCCAGTAGCCACGACCACTGAACAAGAACATTAAACTGAACGCCCAGACAAAGTGAGCACCCAGGAACAGTAAGCCGTAAGCGGACAGAGCTGAACCATAGGAGGTAATCACCTGGGTTGCCTGTGCCCAGAGGAAGTCGCGTAACCAGCCGTTAATGGTAATCGCACTCTGAGCAAAGTTACCGCCAGTGATATGTGCCACCGTGCCATCTGGATTGACCGTCCCCCAAACATCCGACTGCATCTTCCAACTGAAGTGGAAAATCACGATCGACAGAGAGTTGTACATCCAGAACAGACCAAGGAAGACATGATCCCAACCAGAAACCTGGCAAGTACCACCCCGACCAGGACCGTCGCAAGGGAAGCGGAAGCCCAGATTAGCTTTATCTGGAATCAGACGAGAGCTACGGGCATACAGGACGCCCTTCAGCAGAATCAAAACGGTGACATGGATGGTGAACGCATGGATATGGTGCACCATGAAGTCTGCTGTGCCAAGCGCGATCGGCGCGATCGCGACCTTACCTGCAACAGCAATCGTTTCACCACCAAACACATAGCTAGCCGGAGCCAACGCATTCGGAGCCGTGGCACCCGGAGCCAGCGTGTGCAAGCTTTGAACCCACTGTGCAAACACAGGGCGAAGCTGAATCGCCGTATCCGAGAACATATCTTGTGGACGACCCAGAGCACGCATCGTATCGTTGTGTACGTACAACCCAAAGCTATGGAAGCCCAGGAAGATCGACACCCAGTTCAGATGCGAGATGATGGCATCCCGGTGACGGAGTACGCGATCGAGCAAGTTGTTCTGGTTCACTACAGGATCGTAGTCGCGCACCATAAAGATTGCACCGTGAGCTGCTCCACCAACGATGAAGAAGCCACCAATCCACATGTGGTGAGTAAACAGAGACAATTGCGTGGCGTAGTCTGTCGCCATGTAGGGATAGGGAGGCATGGCATACATATGCTGGGCAACGATGATGCTCAACGAGCCGACCATTGCCAGGTTGATTGCCAGTTGTGCATGCCAGGAAGTCGTCAGCACTTCATAAAGACCTTTATGACCTTCGCCAGTAAAGGGACCTTTGTGTGCTTCCAAAATCTCCTTAATGCTGTGACCAATGCCCCAGTTCGTCCGGTACATGTGACCCGCAATGATGAACAGTACCGCGATCGCCAAATGGTGATGCGCCGTATCTGACAACCACAGTCCACCAGTAACCGGATTTAGCCCGCCCTTAAAGGTCAGAAAGTCAGAATATTCTGCCCAGTTTAAGGTAAAGAAAGGAGTTAACCCCTTCGCAAAGCTGGGATACAGATCCGTCATCAGCTTTGAGTTCAAGATGAACTCATGGGGCAGGGGAATATCTTTTGGAGCAACCCCTGCATCCAGCAATTTATTGATGGGCAATGAGACGTGAATCTGATGACCCGCCCAAGCCAACGAACCCAGACCAAATAGTCCAGATAGGTGGTGGTTCAGCATCGACTCAACGTTCTGGAACCATTCCAGTTTGGGTGCCCGCTTGTGGTAGTGAAACCAGCCTGCAAACAGCATCAGGCCAGCCATAACTAGACCACCGATCGCGGTGACATAGAGCTGGAAGCTATTTGTAAAGCCAGAGGCACGCCACAGATAGAACAGCCCAGACGTAATCTGGATTCCGTGGAAACCACCGCCAACATCCGCATTCAAAATTTCTTGACCAAAAATTGGCCAAACAACCTGTGCACTGGGTTTGATAC
>JBBSHC010000331.1:0-4981 GCA_038253425.1 Leptolyngbyales cyanobacterium
ACATTGGAACATTGCTGTAAATGGCTAACCTTGCCGTATTCCCACACTTTAGAGCTATGATCTCCTCGCCCCATCTCGTAAACCAATCTGGCTGTTTTGGTGGTTCTGTACGTTTCTATAGCCATCGATCGACAACCTGCAATGGGGAGATGAAATTTGCGGTGTATTTACCGCCGCGATCGCAGACTGAACCCCTGCCCGTGCTGTACTTTCTCTCAGGGCTGACCTGCACCGAAGAGAATTTTATGACGAAGGCAGGAGCGCAGCAGTTTGCGGCAAAATACAACGTGATTTTGGTTACACCAGATACCAGTCCGCGTGGGGCAAGCATTCCTGGCGAAGATGATGACTGGGATTTTGGCACCGGAGCCGGCTTTTATGTGGATGCGACAGAACAGCCGTGGCGATCGCATTACCAGATGTACAGCTATGTCACGCAAGAATTACCCGCGCTGATTGCCGCCAACTTCCCTGTGAAGGTCGATCGTCAGGGCATTTTTGGGCATTCGATGGGTGGGCATGGCGCATTAGTCTGTGCGCTACGAAATCCTGACCAGTATCGATCGGTGTCTGCCTTCGCGCCGATCGTCGCTCCTATGGGCGTGCCCTGGGGACAAAAGGCATTCACCAATTATCTGGGAGCGGATCAAGAAACGTGGCGATCGTACGATGCCAGCGAACTCGTCCTGACCACTCAACTCCAGCATCCCATCTTGATTGATCAGGGCACGGCTGACAATTTTCTGGAAAAGCAGTTGATGCCACAGGTATTTGAGCAGGCATGCGCCAAAGCAGGACAAACACTAACGCTACGGCTGCAAGATGGCTACGACCACAGCTACTACTTCATTGCCACCTTTGTCGAAGACCACATTCGCCATCACGCGGAGCTTTTATGGCGCTAAATTAGACCTCCGATTTCTTCAAAAAATTGGAGGTCTGGTCATCACGCTAGTCATGAAAAAAGACGGTGCCTGGTAGTTTCATACAGGTGAAACAATGAATGAATCGAATGCTAAAGTTGTGGCGCTAAAAAGAATTGTCGAACTTGATTGTTCTGTAACGCAGTTAGCCGATTTGCCCTTGGGTTGGATAGCAACTAGATCAGAAGTGGATGCGGTTTGGCAAAGGCTTAAGTGCAACAGACATGCGTGAAATAGTGCTGCTCCAAGATGCTCATTCCAAATTCAGAGAATGCTGTTGTTGATATTCGTAAGCTGCGTGACTACTGCCTCAATTTAGAGCATGATGATGGCAAGCACAAAGCACGGCTTTTTGCCTCAGTGCTTGGTATGACGGCTGATAATGCTGAGGAGTTACGTCAAATCCTGCTTGGAGTGATCAAAGTACAGGAAGCCCAGTTGGGAAGACGAGATGAATTTGGACAGCGCTACACGCTCGACTTCACAATCGAATGACGAAATAGAAGTTCAACCCTTCGCAGTGGCTGGATTATTGAGCACGACTCGGAGATTCCAAAGTTAACAACCTGCTATCCTCTGTAATCGGTGAAGGTCATAAACATGATCGATAACGCAGTTAAGTTACTAGATGTTGTTGCCCTGACCGTTGACCTTCCTCAGTACAATTTGTGGCGTGGACAGGTTGGAACGGTCGTCGAGACACTAGCAGAAGGTGCTGCCTTTGAAGTTGAATTCAGCGATCGTCATGGGCGTACCTACGAGTCTTTAGGGTTGCGTCTAGAGCAAATCATGATTCTGCATTTTGAGCCAGCGCCGCCCGATGCAAAAACTGAGATGGTTATAGCGTAACCAGCACAACCCATCAAAGCCAGCAAGATTGGTACAAGTTGAGAAATGGTTCGCAACCGATCGCGCTATCTACGTGACTAAACTAGCCCAGAAGCAACAAAATACGTCAGTGCGCGTATATTGACAAGAAGTTTAAACAAAAAGGGCTGATCGGTCAGCTTGCACTGTCGCGATCAGCCTTGAAGTTAAGGAGCGGTCATCTTAGCAATGGTCGCTAAGCCTATTTGGATTCAGTGAAGTCAGCGTCAATTACATCGTTATCACCACCGCTGGAGGGAGGTGTGGGACCACCCATGTCGGGACCACCCATATCAGGGGCACCCGCTTCACTACCTGCTTGCTGATACAGGTTGCTGCTGATGCTGTAGAGCGACTGTTGCAGTTCGCCCGTCAGCGTTTTGATTTGGTCGAAGTCTTCTCTAGTGATCGCATCGCGCAGATCCTTAATCAGTCCTTCAACTTTGGTCTTGTCAGCCGCAGGCACCTTATCGCCCAGTTCGTTGACTTGCTTCTCAGCCTGATAGGTCAACGACTCTGCCTGGTTCTTCAGGTCGATCTTTTCACGGCGCTCTTTGTCAGCGGTCGCATTTTGCTCGGCTTCACGTACCATCCGTTCCACATCGTCCTTCGGCAGGGTCGAGGCACCCGTGATGCTGATGGACTGCTCTTTGCCAGTACCTTTATCCTTCGCCGTGACGTTAAGAATACCGTTCGCGTCGATGTCAAAGGTGACTTCGATTTGTGGTACACCACGTGGCGCAGAGGGAATGCCATCTAACCGGAAAACGCCCAGGTCTTTGTTGTCGTTCGCCATTTCGCGCTCACCCTGGAGAATGTGGATTTCCACATTGCTCTGACCATCCACTGCCGTTGAGAAGACTTCCGACTTCTTGGTAGGAATAGTGGTGTTGCGTGGAATGATTTTGGTCATTACGCCACCCAGCGTTTCAACACCGAGCGATAGTGGGGTGACATCCAGCAGCAAAATGTCTTTGACTTCGCCAGATAGCACACCCGCCTGAACCGCAGCACCAACAGCTACTACTTCATCAGGGTTTACAGTCTGGTTGGGGTCTTTGCCCAAAACGCGCTTCACCAGGTCTTGTACAGCAGGAATGCGGGTAGAACCACCAACAAGCACCACTTCTTCAATGCTGCTCTTGTCGAGTTTAGAATCGCGTAGAGCCGCTTCAACCGGGATGCGGCAGCGATCGATCAAGTCAGCGCAGAGTTCTTCAAACTTCTGACGGGTCAGGGTTGTATCCAAATGCTTTGGACCATCTTGAGTCGCCGTAATGAAGGGCAGATTCACTTCTGCCTGAGTCACGCTGGAGAGTTCGATCTTCGCTTTCTCAGCCGCTTCGGTCAGACGTTGCAACGCTTGCTTGTCTTTGCGGAGGTCAATGCCTTCGGCTTTACGGAACTCTTCTGCTAAATAGTCAACGATCTTCTTGTCAAAGTCGTCGCCGCCAAGGTGGGTATCACCAGAGGTTGCCAACACTTCAAACACGCCATCGCCCACTTCCAGGATGGACACGTCAAACGTACCGCCGCCCAAGTCAAAGACGATGATCGTTTCGTTGCTCTTTTTGTCGAGACCGTAAGCGAGGGATGCGGCAGTCGGCTCGTTGATAATCCGCAGCACTTCGATGCCTGCGATCTTACCTGCGTCCTTGGTAGCTTGACGCTGAGAGTCGTTGAAGTAAGCAGGAACGGTGATGACTGCCTGGGTTACAGTTTCGCCGAGATACTTGCTGGCGTCTTCGACTAGTTTCCGCAGTACCTGTGCCGAAATCTCTTCGGGTGCAAACTGCTTGCTCGCGGCGGGGCAGTCCAGTTTGACGTTATTGTTAACGTTCAGAACTTTGTAAGCAACTTCGGTCGCTTCGTGGGTGATCTCATCGTAGCGACGACCAATGAAACGCTTCACTGAATAAAACGTGTTTTCAGGGTTCATGACCGCCTGACGCTTAGCGATCTGACCCACCAGGCGATCGCCATTTTTTGCAAAGGCGACCACAGAAGGGGTGGTACGAAATCCTTCGGCGTTGGCAATGACAGTGGGCTTACCACCCTCCATCACTGCGACGCATGAGTTGGTTGTACCTAAGTCAATTCCAACAACTTTTGCCATGAGTGCTTCGGCTCCATTAAATTTACGAGAATATTTACAGGGGGCGACAGCTAGCCAATTAAGCCAGAGCATGTGCCAGCGATCGGTTTAAAGCGAATGATTAGCCAGGGCGCTCCCGCTACTACCGCATGACGCGCAATACGCCTTCCTACTCTTTCTATACTGATTGCGATTGATGCTCTGATGAAGGGGTATTTACCGAACCTGGAGTAGGACGGTTGCGAAGAAAGGATGAAGGATAAGGGCTAAAGGATAAACGTCTTTTTAGCTTTCATCCTTTAGCCTTTCCTAGGCTACTTTCTCTGCCCACATGTCGTCGGCTTGTGCCGTTTGGGTTTCAGCAGGAGTAGGTGTGCTACTGGCTTCCAACTTGGGTTCAGCAGCGGTTCCAGACAAATTGACTTTAACCACTTTGGGTCGATCGCTCACGGCTTTAGGCAAGGTCAGCGTTAAGATGCCATCGGTGAAGTCGGCTTTGACCTGATCGTTTTGGATGGCGACAGGCAAGGGCACAACGCGACGGAAGCTACCATAGCGGAACTCCGATCGGAAGACCTTAACATCTTCGTTCTTGGTTTCGGACCGATACTCACCCGTGATCGAAACGCCTTCACGAGTCACTTGAATGTCCAGATCTTTAGCATCAATGCCAGGGAGTTCAGTGCGAAGGACAAAAGCGGTGTCCGTGGCTTTGAGTTCGATCGCGGGTGTCCAAGTGCTTGCAACAGGGGAGGCAGTACAACTGACCGGGGTGAAAGCGTCAAACAATTGATCCAGTTGACGACTCAGGGTTTCAACTTCTTGCCAGGGTTGCCAATGAATAAGTGCCATAGGAGAATTACCTCTTGAAAGCGACGGCATTGTAGGGATGGTTTGTGATCTTGAATGAGGCAAAAACGTGTAGTGCTTTAACATCAAACCGTTGAGAGAGGAGCTAATAAATCAGGCAATTGATGCAACGTAATCGTGCTTTTGACTTCGATTGCTTTGCTCTACGCTGATGTTTCTACTGTAATGGCTTCTGCTGGTTGCAACATTGAGGCAAACCGTAAAGCAATAGGCGTAGTTACCGTTG
>JBBSHC010000332.1:0-4978 GCA_038253425.1 Leptolyngbyales cyanobacterium
AAAGCAACCGCTTCAGAAGGGCTTATCCCTATTTTGCAGGTAATTGCGTCTGGCTGGTTGGCAGTAGTCAGCCGCTCTTGCAAGTGATGCCATAGAGCCGCGTCATCGCTGGCGGTCAAGACTGTGCTGGTTAGACCCAACACCTGCCCGACTTCAACGAGCCGCTTTGCCTGCTCCTGCACACTTGGCAAAATGCTCTGAAAGCGCACTGCCAAAGCTATTTCCGCAGGAAGCCCCAAGGCTGTCGCCACCGAATCAGACAGCACATCCGCACAAGAGGGCGTTAACGCAGAACGAAGTAGGGTCTGGGTTGCTTCGGCGATCGTCTCAGCGCTACCACTTAACACAACCGTTTGAGCGGCTTCAGGTAGCGGATACACCCGAAACGTGACCTGGGTGATCACGCCCAACGTACCGTAAGAGCCAGTAAACAGCTTCATCAAGTCATAGCCCGCCACATTTTTTACTACCCGTCCCCCTGCTTTGGCAAACTGCCCATCCGCCCGGACAAACGATAGCCCCAGCAGCATATCTCGCACGCTGTTGTAGCGCTGGCGCAAAGAGCCAGTATCCGCTGTGGCAACGATACCGCCAATAGTCGCCTGATCGGGATAACTAGGATCGATCGCTAAAAACTGTCCTGCCTGCGCCAATGCTGACTGTAAAGCTGCGAAGCGCATCCCTGCTTCTACCGTCACGGTTAGATCACCAATGGCGTGGTCAATTAACCCGTTTAACCGCTCTGTACTGACTAGCAGCAGCGGTAATGCTTCGTCCTTTACTCGGCTACCTGCATCCGTTTGCCCTCCAATAACCCCGCCCCAGTTGAGCTTACTGCCTGCACCACAGGGTAAGACGCACCAATCATAGCGATCGGCGATCGCTAGAACAGCAGCTACTTCGGCTGGTGTTTTGGGGCAAATAATACCTTTAATTGACGTAGTGGGAGCCACGGCTGACTCGATCGCTGCTCGTTTAGTTGGAGTCAGCGTCTCCCAAGCATGAACATGCGGTGCCCCAACCACGCTCTCTAGCATTTGCAGTGCTGCCACTTTTTCCGCAGAATTCATTCTCAGTTACAAAGTGACGGTTAATGCTTACTTTAACAGTCTCCCAGAACCGCAAGGACACTACTTACACATTTCAGACTGTCACTCTAGACAACAACCGTGCAGGTCACACTAGTAAGATCGGTGAGAGCAAATTAGTTCTGGCGATCGCTAGGGCATACTGAATTGAGTGATCAAAACAGGTGTCTTTTGTAAGAGTAATATCGCTGCTGCTTGAACTATAGCTGCCGTCTGATGGTAGCTACTGCCTGCGGTCAAACACGTTTAGCTAACGTTGACGATCACCGTGCCAACTCTGCGCCTGTTGACGTGGCAAACAAACCATCGATTTCCAGTAGGGTGAAGCATAGTTGAACCACCGATTGCCACCAACGCCATTTTAGACTGTTCCGTTACTGCTGTTTTGAGGGCAGGCGATCGATGAAAAAAATCCTGGTCATTGAAGATGAACGCTCCATTCGCGAATCAATTTTAGGGCTCCTAGAAGTAGAGGGCTTCAGCGTTTTAGGTGCGGATAATGGTCAGCTTGGGGTGCAGTTAGCGCAGCAGCATCTACCTGACCTGATCTTGTGTGATGTGACGATGCCTCAGCTTGATGGCTATGGCGTGCTGATGCATCTGCGTCGTGATGCCGCAACGGCTTTGATCCCCTTCATTTTGCTGACTGCGAGAGGCTCTAAGGAAGATTTTCGGCAGGGCATGGAATTGGGAGCAGATGATTTTTTGACGAAACCCTGCACCATTACAGCACTGCTTGCCGCGATCGCCAGCCGCTTTGAGAAGCAGGCAGCCATTCTCAACCAGTCACAAAAACAACTTGATAGCTTACGGAGCAGCATTGCGCTGTCGTTGCCGCATGAGTTACGAACGCCCTTAAACGGTATTTTGGGTCTTGCAGAATTGCTGATGGATGATTATGAAAACATCGAACGACAGGAAATTCTGGAACTCGCTCAGGGCATTCACAGCGCCGCAGAACGGTTATATCGACTCATTCAAAACTTTTTGGTCTACGCCGAACTAGAAACGGTGGCACGGAATAGCGAGCGCATTCAGCTACTTCGCAGCGGGGAAACACGGTCTCCGGATAGTCTCATTGCCAGCGTTGCAACCGCGATCGCCAAGCAGTCAGGACGCGAAACCGATCTGCGTCTGGATTTGCAGACTGCTAACCTTCACATCTCCGAGTTAAGGCTCAAAAAAATCGTAGAAGAATTAGCTAGCAACGCCTTCAAGTTTTCAACAGCGGGTACACCTGTGCAAATCACCGCAGTGGCGGTCGATTCTGGGCTCTTAGTGACGATCACTGATCAGGGACGAGGCATGACAGCAGAGCAGATCACCAGTCTGGGGGCATACATGCAGTTCGATCGCACATTCTATGAGCAGCAAGGCTCTGGCTTAGGCTTCATTATTGCTAAACGGCTGGTCGAACTGCACGGGGGCAACCTGACGATCGAGAGCGTTCCCGGTCAATATACGACAGTGTGCGCTATGTTTCCAGGTAAGGCAGAGTAATAAATGCTAAGCGCCAACCAACTCTTGAAACCAGTCGTCGTTCCAGAGTTCGTCGAAGGCAACATCAGTTTTCGCATCGGCGCGGTAGCTGGGACTTAACTCGATCGCTTTTTCCAAACTTTCCAGTGCAAAGTCGGCTTCCCCTAACAGGGCGTGACTGGTTGCACGGTTGTAGTAAGCACTGGCGTAATCTGGTTTCAAATCCAGGGCTTTGTTGAAGCTGGTAATAGCGTCTTTGTGACGACCGAGCTGAGCCAGCGCATAGCCGCGTTTGTCCCACGCTTTGTACGAGTCGGGGTTGAAGTGAATCACCTCGTCAAAGGAGGCGATCGCGTCTCGGTGTCGTCCTAGAGTTTCAAGCGCCAGCCCACGATTCATCCAGGCAACTGCATCGTCTGGTTTGAACTGCACCGCGCGATCGAAGGCATTGAACGCTTCTTGATGGCGTCGCATAATGCCCAGTGCTACCCCTTTGTTGACGAGCGCTTCGTGATAGTCCGGCTTGACATCCAGTGCTTTGTCATAAGCTGCAACGGCGACATCGTAGCGCTTTAGGCGTGCCAGGCTGATACCACGACTAAACCAGGCTTTGTCTTCGTCGGGCTTTAGTTGCAGTGTGTGGTCAAAGGAGGCGATCGCGGGTTCAAACCGCTGAAGTTTTTGCAGTGCTAGTCCTCGCTGATACCAAATATCGGCATGTTCGGGCTGAGCTTCAACCACTTTGTCGTAGCGCAAAATTGCCGCTTCGTAGTTTTCTTCGGCGAACAGTTCGTGTCCCTGGCTAATGTATTTGTTGATATCGATAAATAACTCTGGACGGTTGGCTTTCAGCCGCTCAAGCTGTGCCGACACGTTTTGTAGGTTTTGCTGTAACGCTGCTACTGCCGCTTCCGAAACCGGAGACGCTTCTGCGAGTTGCTTGAGGATAGCGTCCTTTTGCGTTTGAGCGGTCGATCGCAGTGTTTCAAGTTGCGTAATCAGTTCTGTCTGTAGCGTTTCAATCGTTTGCAGCGTCTCGTCTTGTTTGCCTGTAGCGGTCGATCGCAGCTCGTCAATTTGCACCGTAAATTCAGTTTCAAGATTGGTTAAAGCCGCCAGAATGCGATCGCGTTTTTGCTCCGTTTGCTGCTGGGCATCCAACTGAAAACCTGTAATCTGAGGCACCAGTTCTGCCTTGATTTGTTCTAAATCGTTAAACACACGCTGCTTCTGCTCTTGGGCATCGGCTTGCAGAGTCGTGAGCACATCTTTAAACTCGCGCTCTGATGCTTCTAGCGTTTCAACAAGGTGATGGCGCTGTTGCTCAACGTCCGCTTTCAACTCTGTCAGTTGTGGCGAAAAATCAGCTTTTAGCTGCTCCAAATCATCCAAAATGCGCTCTTTCTGCTGCTGCGCGATCGCCTGCAAAGCGACTAACTGAGCGGTAAAATCACGCTCTGATGCTTCCAACCGTTGCAGAATTTCTGCCTGCTGTTGCTGCACATCGACCCGAAAATCAGTTAGCTGGGGTGTGACCTCGGCTTTAAGCTGCTCAAGATTCGTCAGAATGTGCTCTTTCTGCTGCTGTGCGATCGTCTGTAGCTCAACTAACTGAGCAGTAAACTCTCGTTCTGATGCTTCTAACCGTTCTAGAGCGGCCCTTTGTCGCTGTTGTATCTCGGTTTGCAGGTGCGCCAGTTGGGGCGAGAAGTCGGCTTTTAGCTGCTCTAGCTGTTCGCCAAGGCGATCGCGCTGTTGCTTTGCAGCCCCCTGTAGCTCACTCAGTTGACCCACAAACGCTTGTTCAGAAGCATCTAGTTTTTGTAGAACGACGTGCTGCTGCTGTTGAGTATCAGCCTGAAGCTTAAAGAGCTGCGGTACAACCTCTGCTTTCAGGTTTTCTAAACTTTCGAGCAGGCGATCGCGCTGCTGTTGGGCACCCGTTTGCAGGTCAGCCAGTTGTGCTGCAAAGTCGCGCTCTGAGGCGAACATGGTTTGCAACATCTGCTCTTTCTGCTGGTGGACATCTGACTCTACAGCCGCCAGGTGAGGGGCAAGATCCGTTTTAAGCTGCTCCAACTCGCCAATCATCAGCGTTTGTTGAGCCGTCGCTGCCGCCCGAAGCTTGGCGAGATAAGCGGCAAATTCCTGCTCTGACGCCACCAATTTATCGACAGCAGACGTCTGTTGCTGTAGAAGGTCTGACTGCGAACCAGACAATTGCGTAGCAAATTCAGTGCCCAACGCTGCTAGAGATTGTTTTGACGTTAGCAGTTGGGTTTCCAGTTCCGCGGCCATTTGCAACTTGGACTGTACCAGATCAGCCACTAGACCTTTGAGCGCCCCGCGTTCTTGGGCGACATCCTGCTGAAACTGGTCAGCTTCATCGGCAGCGTCATCGGCGATCGCTT
>JBBSHC010000333.1:0-4974 GCA_038253425.1 Leptolyngbyales cyanobacterium
ACTATTACGCCACTGCTTTTAAAAAATTTGGGAAGCCCGCACCTGGCTTTTAGAAGTAGACGTTAACGATACAGAGCTATTGGCACTCTATCGGCAAAACGGGTTTCAGCCTTTGGCACAGATGACATACTGGCTGCTAGCACCCGAACAGCTTCAGGAAATCGCCGAGCGCGAACCTGATCTGCCCAATCTGCTGCCCGTTAGCAACGCAGACGCGCAACTGTTGTACCAGCTTGATACCGCTGCCATGCCGCCGCTGGTGCGTCAGGTGTTTGACCGTCACATGCTCGACTTCAAAACGAGCTTGCTGGGTTCGCTAATGAGTGGCGTCAAGCGTTGGTTGAGCCATACCGAGGTGGTCAGTGGTTACGTGTTTGAGCCCCAACGCAAAGCCGCGATCGGTTACTTTCAAATTTGCCTCTGCCGCGATGGAGCGCAACCACATCAGGCACAACTTACTGTGCACCCAGCTTATACCTGGCTTTACCCTGAACTAATGTCTCAAATGGCGCGGATTACGCAGGAAGTTCCCGCTCAAACACTTGAGCTTGCTTCCTCGGATTATCAGCCCGAACGCGAAGAATACCTGGAGCGCATCGGAGCTACTCGCGTTGCCCACACATTGATGATGTCGCGATCGGTTTGGCATAAGCTGCGAGAATCGCGGCTACCAATGGCGCTTGATTCGCTGCAACTTTCAGATGTGTTACAAGGCTTTAAACCTGCCCGTAAACCGGTACCCGGTCGGATCTCGCTGATGCGATCGCTGAATCAGTCAACAACCGATCCCAAAGCGGATACTGATGCGGCTCCTCGCAAAGTCAATCCGACAGGTGAGGCATCTGGGCGAAACGCAAACCCACTTTTGAACTTACCTAACCCCACCGACTTCTCCGATCCACCGCAAGAAGGACCCTGTTGTTAAGCGTGCCATTGAATGCAAGTTTCCGCACTGGGCTTAGATGTCGGCAGTAAACGTATTGGTGTGGCAGGCTGCGATCGCACAGGCTTAGTTGCCGCCGGAATCACCACCATCGAACGTCAATCGTTTCAGCAAGTCTTGGCGCAGCTTCAGCAACTGGTAACCGAGCGCGAGGTGCAGGTGCTAGTGGTGGGCTTGCCTTATAAGATGGATGGCACGATCGGAACTCAAGCCCGTCACACCCAAAAATTTGCGACTGCCATCGCCGCAGCCTTACATTTGCCTGTGGAATATGTCGATGAACGGCTAACGTCCTACCAGGCAGAACAGTTGCTGCATGCACAGAATCTTTCACCTTCTCGCAATAAAGGCTTGATCGATCGCAAAGCTGCGTCCCTCATTCTGCAACAATGGTTGGATGAGCGCCGCCTCAAGGCACCTTACACTCAAATCTCTCAGAATCCCGATGTGGCTGGCTCTGGAGCAACAAATTCAGTCTCCTTCTGAGTTACGGGTAGAGACGTGTAAATAGCCTGTAAAATGACTGATCTTAGTGGAGAGTCCGGCATGGATGAAGACGATCTTGAGATGGATGTAGAAACTGTAACGCTAACCGATGACGCCGGGCGGACCATTACCTGCACCATTGAGCATTCTCTGGAGGTAGAAGGGCAGGAGTATGTACTGCTGCTGCCAGTGGACTCGCCCGTCGAAATCATTGCTTGGCAAGAAGATGGTGACGAAGAGGAAGCAGTCCCAGTCGAAGACGACGAAGACATTAATCTTCTCTTTCCAGTTGCCAAAGTCGTTCTGGAGGAGCAAAATTTAGTGCTCAAGCGCACCGCTGTCACATTGACCGTGGAAGGCGAACTCCCTGACCTGACCGAGGAAGATGACTTTGCTGGTTTAGAATCTGAGGCTGATGGTGAAGAAGAGGAACTTCAATTTCTGGCTAGCTTCTATTATGAAGAGCAAGAATTTGGCATCTATGCGCCACTAGACCCATTTTTTATACTGGCGCGCATAGATGAGAATGATCAGCCCCAATTACTTTCTCCCGAAGAATTGGAAAAGATCGAACCACTGCTGCCCATGATTGAAGATCAGTTACTTGACCAGTTTGAGTAAGTTGCAAGGGCATGAAGCGATTAGTTGTTGGGGTTTGGTTCGGTGTTAAGTAGGTGTCCCTAGCTAATTGAAAGGGGTGGAGGCTTTGCCCCCCGGCAGCGGGTTTTACCCCCTCCACTCCCAAAATTATCTTCAGTTTAATTACACCCAGCTACTGAGCGCCATCGGTTGTTAATAACCAGAATCAATGACCAATAACTAATTGCTTTGGGCGTTCCAAGCTGATTGAGCCAACAAGACTATGAAAGCAATTTCGGGGCTTACAAAAGGACTAATTGTGCTGGTGCTGCTACTAACAGCGATCGGAACTGTTGGCTGGCGCAGTTGGGTTTGGTGGACAGCCTCGATCGCTCCACCCCTAGCGGCAGGAACAGCCGTTAAACCCGTCAAGCTGCGGGTTCCGCAGGGTACCTCAGCCCAAGAAATCGGTAGAGATTTGCAGGCATTGGGGGTCATTCGCTCTGATACTGCCTGGGAACTATGGTCACGTTGGTTAATGTTTAGGGAACCGCAAGGCGGTTTCAAGGCGGGCGTTTATCAACTCTCCCCGACTGAAACGTTGCCCGCGATCGCTACCAAAATCTGGCTTGGCGATGTCGTTCGCCTGAGCTACACCATTCCTGAAGGCTGGTCGCTGCGGCAGATGGCGACTTATTTCGAGGAACAAGGCTTCTTTTCAGCACAAGATTTTCTCGCAGCGGCGGCGCAGTTTTCCACCACTCAGTATGCGTGGTTGCCCACCAACGTCCCCTCTGGGTTGCCTCGCTTGGAAGGCTTTCTGTATCCCGACACCTATGATGTGTCTGTCGGTTCTATGCAGCCTGACGATGTACTCAAGCAGATGCTCGATCGCTTTGAGCAAGTAGCACTGCCGCTCTACCAGGCAGGACGCGGAAAAGCTGCTCTCAACTTTGTTCAGTGGGTCACACTGGCAAGCATTGTGGAAAAAGAGGCGGTTGTGGCGCGGGAGCGTCCCCGCATTGCTGGCGTTTTTCTGAATCGACTTCAGAAAAATATCTCCCTCGGTGCTGACCCCACCGTTGAATACGGGCTGGGCATTCAACAAACGCCCGATCAGCCTCTAAGCCTGGATCAAGTGCGAACACCCTCCGCTTACAACACTTATCTCAACGTGGGCTTGCCGCCCACTCCGATCGCCAGCCCCGGTCTCGCCAGCCTCAAAGCCACACTTTACCCAGAAAACACCGATTACCTCTACTTCGTTGCGCGGTACGATGGTACTCACGTTTTCAGCCGCACTTTAGCAGAACATCAGGCAGCGCAAGTGGCAATTCAAGACAAACGCCGCTCAAGCAAATCAGAGCGATCATCGGGGCAAAACCAGGCAACGGGCACATTGCAAAATAAGCGGCTCGATCGCGCACCAACCTGACAACTCGATTGAACAACTCGCCTCTCACCTGCCACGGCTTTATCGCATGTTTTCTCATCATCGTTACTAATCTTTTCCTATGTCCTGGGGCGAACTTCTTCAACCTAACCTTGTCTTGCATGGCACCATTCTGAAGCTGACACCAGATCTTTTGCAGCAGCATCAGCTTAAAGGATTGGTTCTGGATGTAGACGAGACGCTGGTGCCGCTTCGGATGTCTAAAGTTTCCGACGAACTGCTGCCCTGGGTGACTGAAATCCGTCAAGTTGCTACGCTTTGGTTGGTGAGCAACAACATCAGTGAAGGGAGGATTAAGCGCATCGCCAAAACGCTTGATCTGCCCTATATTGCGGGTGCTGGCAAACCTTCACGTCGTAAGCTGAGGCGTGCCGTCGAGAGCATGAACCTACCTGTAGAGCAGGTAGCAATGGTTGGCGATCGACTCTTTACAGATGTGCTGGCAGGCAATCGGTTAGGGATGTTCACCATCCTTGTTGAAGCAATGGTAAACCCTAACGAAGTGGTGAAACGCTCTCCTTTACACGCTTTTGAAGTGTGGGTCTCGCAGGTACTAGGCTAAATGCCTATTGAGTACCTTATCAAGCGTTAGTTTGACGTGAAGGCTACTTTCCACGGGAGAAGATGTGGGAACTTCAAGGAGCAGCAGTGCGATCGACAGAGACAAATCGACAGAGACAAACTGAGCTTTTTTCAGTCAATGAAGGTTTCAAGCACAGAGGGCAGACTAACTGGAACGGTGCCGAACCCTGATTAAAGCAGCAGTTTGTTTACACTCAACTGGCTTGCTAAACATCCTGGTAAAGATGATACAAAACCGCGTAGAACGTTACAAAGCTTCAAAGGTGAAAACATTAAGAAAACCTAATCTCAGATGAGAAACTGCAAAAACGCCTGCTATTCTAAGACTAATCAATTGGGGTCGGCTGATATAAAGACCCTAACGTTAAATCCCTGTGAATACTTGTGTGAAGCGCCAGACCTTGCCCATAAAGGAACTGGCGTTTTGCTATTTTAAACCGAATTTCATTCAATAGTTTTTACAGCACGGTAGAGCTAACTGAGTAAGACCTTCTATTCATCCTCTTAACTTTAAGCGCCGAACAATGGTTCAAACTTTGGTGATCAAAATTGGTACGTCTAGTTTGACGCAGCCAGAGACGGGGCTATTAGCGTTGTCTACGATCGCCAGCTTAGTCGAGGTACTGAGTGGCTTACGTCAGCAGGGGCACCAAGTAGTTCTGGTGTCATCCGGTGCCGTTGGTATTGGTTGCGCTCGACTGGGTTTGACCGAACGCCCCCGTACGATCGCCCTCAAGCAAGCGGTTGCCGCTGTGGGACAGGGACGCCTCATCCGCATCTACGATGACTTTTTTACCTCATTGCAGCAGCCAATCGCCCAGGTGCTGTTGACCCGTAGCGATTTAGTGCAGCGTAACAGCTACCTTAACGTTGAACGCACCTTCCAGCAGTTGCTTCAGCTTGGTGTGATTCCCATCGTCAATGAAAACGA
>JBBSHC010000334.1:0-4960 GCA_038253425.1 Leptolyngbyales cyanobacterium
ACCTTCCCCTATCAAGAATTTGGCATTGTGGAAGGGGAAGTGATGAAAATTAGCCCTAACGCGATCGTAGAAAAGGATATCGGGCTTGTTTTCCCGACTCGCATTCGGCTGCACAAACACGCGATCGTGGTTCGGGGGCAGGCGGTTGATTTTACACCTGGTATGGCAGCAACTGCTGAAATTGTTACTCGCAAAAAGTCAGTGCTAGACTTCCTGATTGAACCCATCACTCGCCGCTTTAGCGAAGCGTTTTCGGTCAGATAAGAGAGAAGCCCCAAAGATGCTGATGGCGGATAGCTGTTAGCAGAGTACACAGGTAGGACGTAGAGTGTGCGGGAAGAATTTAGTCAGCCAGCAGCGATCGCAAACCAGGAGTTGCAGCCGTCAAAATCCGTTTGGCAGTTTGCTTTAGCAATGGGGGTACTTAGCCGCCTGGTCATTTTGATCAATATGCTGCTGCTGGCACCGTTGCTGTCTAGTGGTGGAGAACGGCTACCGCTGGGAGACTGGCACCTTTTAAGCGGCTGGGACAGCGTGCATTATCTGGGCATTGCCACGTCTGGCTACGAATATGCAAATGACGGAAGAGGACACAATATCGCGTTCTTTCCAGTTTTACCGCTGCTGATACGAGGTGGCATGGCATTAAGCATTCCGGCAGCGTTGGCGGGTGTGCTGATTAACAACTTGGCATTTTTAGGGGCGCTGGTTGTTTTGTCTGGTTGGGTGAACGATCGCTACGGTAGACCTGCGGCTTGCTGGTCAGTAGCGGCACTTGCCTGGTGCCCATTTTCACTCTTTGGCACTGTTTTATATACCGAAGGGGTCTTTCTGCTCTTTAGCACCGCAGCGCTACGCGCGTTCGATCGCCGTCAATACTTATGGGCAGCCGTTTGGGGTAGTGTAGCCAGCGCGACTCGTTTACCTGGCATTGCCTTAGCCCCGGCATTTTTGCTGGTGGCTTGGCGAGAGCAGCGATCGCGCGGTGCCTATCTTGCGTCGATCGCATCAGTGGGTGGAGTCTTTCTCTTTAGCGTGTTTTGCTGGCTACGCTTTCAGGAGCCGCTGGCGTTTTTGTGGGTACAAAAGGCGTGGCATCCAGTGGGTCTTACCTATGGGGAAGGGTGGTTAAAAACCGTTGTTCAAATCACACTCGGTCCCACAACATGGAGCAAGGGTCGCCTTGTAGATCCACTCTACCCATTGGGGTTGCTGTTGCTGTCTGGGCTGGCATACCTGCTGTGGCGATCGCACAAACGGTTGGGAGACCAACTAACACACTACGGATGGTGCGCGATCGGGCTGTTGCTGTGGTTGCTGGCGGGTGCGCCGCTCATCAATGCCGTCATGATCTGGGGCGGAGCCTACCTGCTGTGGCGTTTTCGCCATGAACTGCCATCGGTAGCAGTCAGCTATGGTTTCTTTAGCCTGCTGTTGATCCTAAGCTCAGGGCGAACTATTTCGGTAGAGCGTCATGCTTTCGGAGTCGTTTCGCTGGCGATCGCGCTGGGGCTGCTGCTCTTTCGTTATCCGCGCTGGGGCTATACAGTGATAGGGTTCTTTGCGCTCTTGTTGAGCAGTCTGTCGCTGCGGTTTGCCCAACACCTGTGGGCAGGGTAATAGGCAGGGCAGGACGGGAGTTAAGCCTTACATGACTCAACCGTTGATGCAGCAGCCGTTGATGAGTCCGTCACAGTCGGAGCGCCGTCGCTTGATGGGGCTGATCACTGTCAGTGCGCTGGTCTTGTTTGCGTGTAGCAGTTTGCGCCATGCGTTGTTTCAGTCGGGAGCCTTTGACCTGGGCTACTTTGACCAGGCAGCGTATTTGATCAGTCAAGGACAACCGCCGATCGTGTCGTTTTGGGGCTACCACTTTTTAGGGGGTCATGCCGACTGGATTGTGTATTTGCTGGCGCTGCCCTACAGGCTGTATCCCGACATTCATTGGCTGTTTGGGGTTCAGGCGATCGCGCTTTCCCTGGCAGCGTTACCAACCTGGCATCTGGCACAACACGCAGGCTTAAAAGCGTCGCAGGCAACCACGATCGCGGCTGTTTATCTACTGTATCCGCTGGTCTTTAATCTAAATCTGTTTGACTTTCACCCAGAGGTGATCGCGCTACCGTTGCTGCTCACCGCCATTCTCACAGCACGACGCAATCAGGTTGGCTGGTTCACTGTTTGCCTCATTACAGCACTCGGTTGCCGCGATGCCCTGTCATTAACCATTGCTGCGATGGGGTTTTGGCTCTTCATCTTTGAGCAAAAACGGCTGTGTGGCGCGATCGCGTTGATTGCCGGAATCCTGTGGTTCTTCGTCGCAACGCAGGCAATCATTCCCACCTTTCGACCCGATGGTGTCGAAGCGACTGTACGCTATGCGTATCTCGGTCATTCTGTTTTAGAAATTGCCAGGAACGTAGTCGTTAAGCCACAGCTAGTGCTAAGCCGGATTGTTTCATTCGCAACGGCTGAATATTTGCTGCTCTTGCTGGCACCGTTACTGTGGGGTATGCATTGGCGCTACCTGACTCCCTTAGTAGCAGCCGTGCCAATGCTACTGATGAATATTCTGTCTGAAGCCCCCAGTCAACGCAACCTGGTACATCAATATTCGCTGCCGATCGTGCCGTTTTTGCTGGTCACCGCGATCGCAGCACTGGCGGCAAACAAAACATGGTTACATCGGCAGCGAAGCATTTTGCTCTGGTCGCTGATTGCGTTTCTCGCGCTTGGTAAGTATGGCTTCTTTGGTTCAACCTATCTTGATTCGCTAGACACATGGGCGGCAACACGAGCCGCCGTGGCTCAAATCCAGACCCAGGGCAGTGTGCTGACAACACACAACATTGTGCCCCACCTGACGCATCGTTCGTCCATTCGCTTTACCTTAGCGGATGCGCCGCCCGACCTTGCCCAGTTTGAGTATGTCTTGCTAAACGTGCGCCATCCGGGTTGGCAAAGTACGACAGCCTTTGCAAAGAGTCTGGTCAATCAGCTTGACGGCGATCGAGCGTTTCAACGCAACTACCAGCGTGATGGGGTGTATTTGTACAGACGTAGAACATAAACCCAGAGCTGGACTATGAACCTTATCCAACGAGCAAACTTTAGGGGCAACTTGCATCACTGCTTTGGCTTGTAGCGCCCAAAAGGGTTCTTACCGTGATACACCGCTTTACACTCGTAGCATTTTTGAGTGCGAGTGTGACAGTGAAAAACTGAATTGATGTTATGTCGGGATTTGTAGTCGCTTGGGTACGAGAGGCAACAGCACCATCTGGATTAAAAATGATAGAGTTTCCATTCGGGTTATTCTGTGCCATGGTGAGAACCCCTGATCGGATATTGCTCTGCCCCAGTACTTCCCACTGTGTAACCTGAGAATCTGCCATACGGACAACGTTAAGCACAGTTGAACCACCCGTACCTGCGGTAGTAGACGTTAGTGGTAAAACGGCGACTCTAGGCGGATCTGCTGTGGTATCAAACCGGGCTTCTCGATAGGTACGCGTGCGTTTAGCCTCAGCCTGAGCCGTGCGTAGCGTTTGCAGTACCTGATCGTTAGCAGTGCCGATTCGTTGACGGTTGATGAAGGTCAGCCAGCCTGGAGCCGCGATCGCAAACAAGATGCCAACCATAATGACCACGACCAGCACTTCAATCAGGGTGAACCCAGCAGTTGGTTTTCTCAGTAAACGTTGACTTTTCATGTTTCTTCTCTAAACTAGAGCACTAAAATGAGCAACCTACTGAGCTGCCGGACTCTTCTCAAAACTACCGCGACTCAGCACACGCGTTTGTAGATCAAAAAGGACTTTGGCAGTGGATGGAACGCCACTTCTACCAGCCGCATTGCCTCTCAAGAACAACGCCACTTCCTGGTTTCGTCCGCCCGAGTTATTTGGCACACCGGCATTACTTGTAGCGCCGAGCGTATCCGTAAAGCTTCCCCCTCTCACACAGGCATAAAAGCTAGTAATCGTTGTGTCGGTTGGCGATCGCTCAAACCTCGGCAAGCTACTGCCAGCAGCCGAAGAATCACGAGGACAGGCATTTGCAGTTGAGCCTGCAGTGATAGGGTCATCCACAAAATCTACTAAAACGGGTGGTGTGCCGGCAACGGTAGCACCCTGATAAAGGTTCGTTGAGCCATCCGATAGATTCGCTGCCGTTTGCACATTCACACCCGTGGCATCAAAGGGCCAGCCAAGAAACTTATTGATAGTGGTGGTTGGGTCAACCCAGCCCGTATTAACGCTTCCATCAGACTTAAATTGAGTTAGTTCATAGCGTTTAAGCCGTGCTTTACCAGACCAGGTATTGCCTGTATTCGTTGTATCAAGGTAATACACGACCAGACTATAAGTTCTGCGAGACAAGCAAGGCACCCCGTTAATGCCAGTTGGAGGATTGGCGTTGGTTGTGAGGTTCAAATTAGCCGCATTGGTCGCACACAAATTGATCAGAACTTGGGGCAACTCATCGACTCGCCAGAAGGCTAAAACCGGGCTGGTACCCGTCGTGTTAATGGCAGTTGGCAAAAAACTGGTGACGCCCGGACAGCCATCCGCAACGAATGCTCCGGCTCCACTCAAGCATTTGCCATCGTAAACAAAGACGGATTGGCGTAATTCTGCACCGATGTAGTCCATTGCAAGCTGCATTTCGCGCTGCGTTTCGGCACGGCTGGACTCGCGCTGATTTGTTTTCAGCAGTTCGACGACGCCGTATAGCAACGCACTGGTAATGATGCCGCCAATAAACATTGAAATTAGTAGCTCAAGCAAGGTAAAACCAGCGGTTGGACGCCTACGCTGGAAGAGCCAGAACCATCGCGCTAAGAGCCATGAGGAGGAGTGTTTAGCCATTCTGAGCCTGGGTGAGAGGAGGGCAGTAGAGCAATGAGCATGGATGAGAATTCGTAGCACTGGGGCAGGCGATCGCTACTTAGCAACCA
>JBBSHC010000335.1:0-4949 GCA_038253425.1 Leptolyngbyales cyanobacterium
GAGATGATTTGCCGGATGGCGGCGCAATCCAGTTCGATCGCTGTATTCGTGCCATTCGTGATGCTTCGCCAAGCACAACGATCGAGGTTTTGATCCCAGACCTGTGCAGCAATTGGGATGCCCTGGCGCTGCTTTTGCAGGCAAACCCAGAGGTGCTCAATCACAATACCGAAACGATTCCTCGCCTCTATCGTCGAGTCCGCCCGCAGGGTAGCTACACGCGATCGCTAGAGCTATTGCAGCGCACCCGTAACCTTGCTCCCTGGATTTATACCAAAACGGGCATTATGGTGGGGCTGGGCGAAACCGATGATGAAGTGCGGCAAGTGATGCAAGATCTGCGATCGGTCGATTGTGACATTCTCACCATTGGGCAATATCTTCAGCCGAGCCAGAAACATCTGGGCGTCGTTGAATTTGTGCGTCCAGAACAGTTTGATGCCTGGAGAGTGCACGGCGAATCGTTGGGGTTCTTACAAGTAGTGGCTTCGCCGCTAACGCGTAGTTCGTACCATGCTGAACAAGTGCGATCGCTCATGGAACGCTACCCCCGCCAAAAAGCCGCTCAGCCGTCTGTGTCTAGCGGTCAGTAAGGTGAAGACGATCGCTGTACTTGGTGCTGGGGCATGGGGCACAACCCTGGCTACATTAGCAGCCGCAAAGGGGCATACCGTGCGAGTGTGGTCGCGTCAACGTGAGAATACTGGAACAACGGATCTGCATACTGTGCTAAACGGTGCCGATCTGGTGCTATCGGCTGTTTCTATGAAGGGTGTGAGCGCGGTCGTTGAGCAGGTGAAGCCCCTGGCGATCGCACCACAAACGGTCTTTGTCACCGCCACAAAGGGGCTGTCTCCCGCTACCAGTACTCATACAACACCGCTCTTGCCGTCTCAGATCTGGCAGTCTGCCCTGCCATCGCACCCGATCGTCGTGCTGTCGGGACCCAATTTATCGCAAGAAATTCAGCAAGGGCTACCGGCTGCAACGGTGGTTGCCAGTACTGACGGAGAGGCAGCGGCAACCGTGCAAAGGGCGTTGTCGTCCCCATTGTTTCGCATCTATACCAATGCGGATGTGCTGGGTGTAGAACTGGGTGGAACGCTCAAGAATGTGATTGCGATCGCGGTCGGAACTTGCGACGGTCTGCAACTGGGAACCAACGCCAAAGCTGCCCTGGTCACTCGCGGGTTGGCAGAAATCATTCGTGTTGGCACGTACTGGGGCGCACAGCCAGAAACGTTTTATGGCTTATCCGGCTTGGGTGATTTGCTGGCAACCTGCAACAGCGCCCTCAGTCGCAATTATCAAGTTGGCTATGGGCTGGCTCAGGGTAAGTCACTAACCGAGGTGCTCAACCAACTGCAAGGCACTGCCGAAGGCGTCAACACAACACAAGTGCTGGTCAAACTGGCAAATCAAGAAGGAATTGCAGTGCCTGTTTCCCACCAGGTCGATCGCCTCCTCAAGGGTGAAATTACGCCGCAGGCAGCAGTAGAGGCGTTGATGCTACGGGATTATAAGCCAGAGATTCAGCAAGAAAGAGGGGGAAGCTAGGGGCGCGTTTCACTCTACAATCGAACATCTGCAAACAAAAATGCTCATTGACCCTATCTGAGGTGTACCAATGTCGCTGATCACCGTCATTGAGGATGTATTGGGTAGTCCCCCGATTCCGTTTAAGCCAGAGCAACAAACGCTGAAAGGCTGGACGATGTACTGCCTGCGCGATCGTGGTTTTAAAGTCATTTATGCTCAAAATGCTGACTTTGCCATTGCCACGTCTGAGGGAGGCAAAGTTTATTTCAACGTTACAGAAGGTGGTGGCGACCTGGATCAAGCAGTAGGTTGGATTGTGCGCGATCGGGGCACTCAGCGCATTACCGTGATCGCACCGCAAACCGAAACGACAAGCTGATAGCGGCTAGCTAATAGCCGATGCAGCCGCATACCGTTCATTAACACCTCTAAGCAACCATAAGCGGCGCTTTTCAGGCTTCACCCCTTAAAATGAAGACTGAATGTGCAATAAACGAACTATGGCTGCCAACGTTGAGATTTATACCTGGAGTACCTGCCCCTTCTGCGTCCGGGCAAAAGCGCTGCTCGATCGCAAGGGCGTTGAGTATACCGAATACTGTATTGATGGGGATGAAGCGGCAAGAGCCAAAATGTCTCAACGTGCACATGGACGGCGATCGCTACCACAAATCTTTATCAACGATCAGCATGTTGGTGGCTGCGACGATATCCATGCGCTGAATGCTCAGGGCAAGCTCGATCCGCTGCTGCAAGCTAGTTAAACTGACTCTAAACTGTCTGTAGTTTGTAGTCGTAGTCGATCGCTACTTACTCTGGTTATTGACCATTCATTAAGGATCAGCGCTGTGAAATTTGCATTCATCATTGACCCCATCGGACGGCTCGATCCGGGTCACGATACGAGCGTCGCGCTGATGGAAGCGGCACAAGAAGCAGGGCACGAGGTCTGGATTACCCAGGCAAACCAACTGGGAGTAGCAGATGGCAAAGCCTTCGCGCCGTTAGAACAGGTGCATCTTACGCCTGTAGAGCTACAGGACGGACGCTGGGTTGCCGCCGATCCCTGGTTTGTGATTGGCGATCGCGCCTTACTGCCGTTGGAGTCGATGGATGCTGTGTTCATGCGGACTGATCCGCCCGTTACGGTGCCCTATCTTTATGCCACGTATGTTTTGGACTACGTTGACCCTGCTAAAACGTTGATCATCAACGCGCCCAGTGGTATTCGCGCGGCGAATGAAAAAATGTACGCCTTGCAGTTTGCCGAGGCTATTCCAGAAACGATTGTCAGCCAGGATAAACACGTCATACGGCAATTTGTGGAACGCAAAGGTGCGGCAGTGCTAAAACCATTGGGTGGCAAAGCCGGAGAAGGCATTTTATTTTTAGAACCGAGCGATCGCAACATCAACTCGCTGGTAGAAATCAGCACCTTGCAGGGACAGGTACCCGTTATGGTGCAGACCTACTTGCCAGAAGCAAAAGACGGCGATAAACGGATCATTCTGCTCGATGGTGTACCGATCGGTGCGGTGAACCGGATTCCCACAGGCAATGAGTTTCGGGGCAATATGGCAGTGGGCGGCAGAGTCGCGCAAACCAGCATCACCGATCGAGAACACGAAATCTGTAAACAGCTTGCACCCACGCTGCGGCGCGATGGTCTGGTGTTTGTTGGTATTGACATCATTGGCGGCTATTTAACCGAAGTGAATGTCACCAGTCCTACAGGCATTCGTGAAATCGATCGCCTTGACAAGGTGCGGTTAGGGCAGCAAGTCATTGCATGGATTACTCAGACGCGACACAGTAAAGGCAGAGCAGCAGCGGTCAGTCCATCGCTGGCATAACGTGTTTCAGAGCGATCGGTATTTTGAAGCCGATGCAGGAACGTGCAGATTCTCCCCTACGATGGAGTAGGGTTGCTGGCTAAGTTTTAACCGGAAGTCGGGGATTTAAACACCTTGTGCGTGAGTCGTGATAACTAAACCAAAACGGACAGCAACAAGCCCCCCGTTACTGTCCGCCCTGGTTTTCTCATGGAGTGGGCATCCACACAGCCCGACTTGTTCCTAAGGTAACTGTCGCTCAAGGGGAATGGGTAAAGCGCCTATAAAGACATGATGAGAAATCCGTAAGGGTTTAAGCCGTCAACCAGCACTGTAGGCGTCTGAACAAGGGCTGTTTGAGGCACGGGCGTTGGCGCAGTGAGTGTTGAAGGGCAGGCTAATGAGCGCTTTAGGACGTATGGCGCTTTTGATGCCAGTTCCAGGCGTGAGTCAGGATGGTAGGTAGATCGGCATATTGTGGAGTCCAGCCCAGAATACTTCTGGCGCGATCGCTGCTGCCAACGAGCGCGGGTGGATCACCTGGACGGCGATCGCACTCGATCGCGATAATCTCCCGCCCTGTAACCTGACGTGCTGTATCGATCACCTCGCGTACCGAAAACCCGTTCCCGTTCCCCAGATTAAAGGTGGTTGTACGACCATGATTCAGCAAGTATTGCAGACCCAGAACATGCGCCTGCGCCAGATCGGTGACATGGATATAGTCACGAATACAGGTACCATCGGGTGTGGGGTAGTCGGTACCCAAGATGGAAATGGCATCGCGCAGCCCCAACGCCGTTTGCAGCACCAGCGGAATCAAATGGGTTTCAGGCTCGTGATCTTCACCCAACAGCCCATCAGGATCGGCACCAGCGGCATTGAAGTAGCGAAAGCAGACTGATTTAGAGTCATAGGCTTTGTCAAAATCTGCCAACACATGCTCAACCATGAGTTTCGTCATCCCGTAAGGGTTGATGGGCTGCTGAGGATGATCTTCTGGGATGGGAATAGTGTGCGGAACGCCATACGTCGCACAAGTAGACGAGAAAACGAAGTGTTTGACGGATGCAGCCAGCATCGCTTCTAGTAGCGTCAGGGTGCCAACAAAGTTATTTTGATAGTATTTCGCTGGGTTGCTCACCGACTCACCGACATAGGCATATGCGGCAAAATGCATCACGGCACTAATGTCACGCGTTGCAAAAAGATTGTCTAGTAGAGCGCGATCGCTGGTATCGCCCACAATCAGTTCAACCTTCAGCCGATCCTCAACCAGATCGCGATGTCCGTACACCAAATTATCTAGCACGATAACGGTATACCCAGCCTTTTGCAGTGCCAAGACAGCATGGGAGCCAATGTATCCCGCGCCACCCGTAACAAGGATTGTTGGTTGGCGTTCTAACATAACTTAGTACCTTGTAGAGAAAACATTAAGAGACGATCTAGACTAACGTTTGAGGACTGCTGGCTTAAAATGCCGCATTAAATTCAGGGATCTGCGGGTGAACAACGTATCAACAAGCCCGATTCTGACTACGTTCAACCTTCAATGCTTGCGAGTTGAGCGCAGCC
>JBBSHC010000336.1:0-4941 GCA_038253425.1 Leptolyngbyales cyanobacterium
TACTTGCTGTTTATTGAGCACGAAGTGTTGGTGAGAACAGAGCAAAAATGAGTTACTGAAGGCGTTGTTCAGACGGATTTTGGTGGCGCTAGTGCGGAGAACCCAGTTTTGGTTTGGTGTTGAAGCTGGCTAACAGCGAGAATAAACTTAGAAGTTATGATCGGACGTACAAGCAGAGTACGCTGATTGCATGCTCAGGTTTGCTGTTTGGACTACGGTTTCTTTGCTATGAATTCTACGATCGCTCAACTAAAAAGCTGCTTTGAACGGGCATTGTCAGATGCCTTTGGTACTGACTACAGATCGGTTGATCCGATTCTTGTCGCTGCCAGTAGTCCCAAGTTTGGCGATTACCAGGCAAATGTGTCGCTGTCGTTGGCAAAGCCGCTCGGTAAAGCACCACGAGCGATCGCTGAACAGCTTGTGCAGCACCTTGATGTGTCTGCCTTGTGTGAACCGCCAACGGTAGCAGGTCCGGGCTTTATCAATCTGACGCTTAAAACGAGTTATCTAGAAGCACAGATTAAAGCCATTCAGTCTGACCCGCGTTTGGGAGTGACTGCGATCGCGCAACCGCAGCGGGTGATCGTGGATTATCCCAGCCCTAACATTGCGAAAGAAATGCACGTGGGGCATTTGCGTCCAGCGATTGTTGGTGACTGCATTGCCCGGATTTTGGAGTTTGTGGGGCATGACGTTTTACGCATCAGTCATGTGGGCGACTGGGGTACACCGTTTGGGATGCTGATTGCTTACCTGCGTGCAGCCTATCCAGATGCATTGACGGCAGATGAATCGTTAGATTTGGGTGACCTGTCAACGTTTTATCGGCAGGCAAAACAGCGGTTTGATGCAGACGAGGCGTTTCGCGAGGCAGCGCGGCTGTCGGTGGTACAGCTTCAGGCAGGTGATGCGGAAACTCTACGTGCCTGGAAGATTGTGTGTGGGCTGTCCAGCCGTTCTTACCGTGTCATTTACGATTTGATGGGCATTGCTCACGTCCTTGAGCGGGGGGAATCGTTCTACAATCCCTTGTTAGAAAGCGTGGTCGAAGATCTGAAAGAAACGGGACTACTGGTCGAAGATGAGGGCGCACAGTGCGTGTTTTTGGAAGGCTTTACGAATAAGGAAGGCAAGCCATTACCGCTGATTGTGCAAAAGTCGGATGGTGGCTACAACTACGCCACGACTGACCTGGCAGCGATTCGGTATCGGGTGAAAGAGGATAAAGTACAGCGGGTCATTTACCCGGTAGGGATGGAGCAAACCAATCACTTTAGCCAAATTTTTCAGGTAGGACAGCGTGCTGGGTGGATTACAGAGGCAGTGGAGTTTATTCACGCGCCGTTTGGGCTGGTGCTGGGGGAAGACAATAAGAAGCTGAAAACGCGATCGGGGGAAGCGGTACGACTTCAAGATTTATTAGATGAAGCGATCGCTCGTGCCCGTGCTGATCTGGAAGCCCGACTCAAGGAAGAAGAGCGCCAAGAAACAGACGAATTTATTGCCCATGCCTCTCAAGTGACGGGTATTAGCGCCATCAAGTACGCTGACCTGAGCCAAAATCGCACCAGCAACTACGTTTTCAGCTACGACAAAATGTTGGCGCTGCAAGGCAATACGGCTCCTTATATGCTGTATGCCTACGTGCGGGTACAGGGGATTAGCCGCAAAGGTCAGATTGATTTTGAGCAATTGGGTGCTGATGCCAAGATTGCCTTGCAAGACGAAACCGAATTAGTTTTAGCAAAGCACCTTTTGCAACTGGACGAAATTTTGGCGCAGATCGATCAAGATTTACTGCCTAATCGTCTTTGCCAGTATCTTTTTGAACTAAGCCAAAAATTCAATCGGTTTTATGAGCGGTGTCCCATTCTTGATGCCGATGAACCGCTGCGAACCTCACGTCTCATTCTGGCTGACCTGACAGCGCGATCGCTGAAATTAGGACTGTCTTTACTTGGCATTCCCGTTTTAGAGAGAATGTAAACGGTCGTCGAGCTTCATAAGCTACCTACGTCGAACCATTTTGCAAAGACGCCAGCAGAATTGAGTGACTCTTGGTAAACTGGAATCTGTCCTTCAGCCAAATTCTATGCAAAAGCGTCCTGTTTTTGATAACACCCAGCTCATGCGCCGCGCTGACGAGTTGATTTCAGCCGCCTCTAATCGTTATCGGATCACAGTACAGGTAGCAAATCGGGCAAAACGGCGACGCTTTGAAGACTTTGAAAGTGTGGATGACCCGATGATGAAACCTGTGATGCGAGCCATTATGGAAATGTCGGATGAACTTACCCAGCCCGAAATCATCGGTGAGTAGGTTTAACGAGACGGCATAACGGGCGACAGTATGGGTAGTGAGCGATCGCAATGGCAAAAAGACAGACGACGATTCAACGCATAGGGATACTGCTAGGTGGTGTTGTTGGAAGTTTGTTAATCTTAGCGATCGCAGAGTATCCCCTTCCTAGTTCGTTGGGTAGCTTACCCGCAGTGGCTCAACGAGTGCGACCAGAGAACGTTTGGCGGACTGTTTACGATCGCTTACCCGACTTCCCCAAAGAGAATCAGTACATCAGTAAAGAAACCGGGAAAGTTGAGGCAGACAATACGCTCATTAGTCGGTTGATCCGCTATCACCTTTATGTTGTTGGGCGATCGCCTCTCTACCGCTTTGACTGGAAGCTTACCCTGGCAGACTACTTAGGGCTGGGTGTTAATGGTGCCTTTGACGAATCTAGCTATCCTAGCCGTGCAACACTAAAAACTAATCCTGTAGAGGGCGATCAAGCAGCAATCAAGCGTCTGAATCGAGCGCAACGAGCGGCGTTAGTGCAGGCACTAGTGGACGCCTTTGTGCCACAACCGACTCGTGTATCGCCATCCAACTCACCAGCTTCTCAACCACCGACTCGTCTGTCCCCGCAACCAACCGTAGCTCCAGCGCCGGGAATGGGAGGCGCGCAACTGCTCCAGCCACAACGATGACGCGTGTGCTTAAAAGTGGGGTTGGCTGGCGAATCGGCTGGAATGCTGATGCAGAAGAGTTTAAGGGACTGGTAGGAACGGATGATTGGGCACTGGAATTAACTGAAGCAGAGCTGCATGACTTCTGCCGCTTATGCCTGCAATTAACAGAGACAATGGCTCAGATGAGCCGCGAATTAATGGCAGAAGAAACCATTGGCTGCGAAGCCGAGAGCGATCGCATCTGGTTGGAGGCAGAGGGCTATCCCCATGCTTATGATTTGCATCTTATTTTACTAACTGGACGGGGTGGTGAAGGTCGTTGGTTAGCGGCAGCAGTACCAGCCTTGCAGCAGGCAGCGCGATCGCTTAGTGTTTTTTAGCTGTTAACGTAACCCTTGCCCCAACGAGCTTCCTAGTCCCTGGAACATTGCCCAGGAAAGGAAAAAGTTCAGAATAAAAATAGCAAGTAGTGACGTGACTACGGCTGTTGTCGTTGATTGCCCCACTCCTTTAGCACCACCTGTTGTTGTTAGGCCCCAACTAGAACCAATCACAGCAATTAACGCACCAAAAAATAAGCCTTTGATGGGTGCACTACACAAATCCCAGAGGCTCAAAAAGCTGCGGGCAGACTCAAGGAAAGAACTTTGAGAGATGCCATAAAGACTAGTTGCAATGATCATGCCGCCAATCATGCCCGTGAGCAGTGAAAGAATGGTGAGAATGGGCAACATCAAGCAGCAAGCAACCACTCTGGGAATCACCAGATAATCGATCGGGTCCGTTTTCAGCATGTAAAGCGCATCAATCTGCTCAGTTACACGCATGGTGCCCAACTCGGCAGCAAATGCCGACCCCACCCGACCCGCCAGAACAACCGCTGTAAGCACAGGAGCCAATTCCCGCGTGAGCGAAATTGCTAAAACACCACCAACAGCGCTACTGGCACCAAAGTTGATGAATTCCCGGGCTACTTGAATGGTAAAAACCATGCCGACAAAGGTAGCTGTGATCAGAGCGATTAACAAAGACTCTGGACCGACGGCTGCCATCTGCTCAAGGGTGTTGCGACGATGGATTTTGCCCGCCAGCAGATGTACCATCACCTGCCCGCCCAAAAGAACGGCTGCCAGCAAACGCCGACTCCACAAATTCAAGCCAGAAGTTAGCGACCTTTCAATCACGGGAAACCACTCAAATAGTCATCCTAGCCAGAATAACGGATTGCTCAGTGGTATTTCAGCAGTTAAGGAAAAGGAATTGTTCCACCTTGGCTTAAAACGCGTGTATTCAGAGAGAAGTGCTGACGGTGTCGATCGCCCATATTTTTGAGTCGTGCCTTCTCAGACGAACCAACCCACTGACGCCCTGGCTTGCAAGAGGATGAACAGCGTAAAGCCTCTTTCTGTCCAGCCTTTGAGTTAGAAGGCTTCCCGTTACCAGCGTTGCCCTTGCAAAAAATCAGCTTATTTTATTGGAATTGTTCACAGAGCTTCAACAAGATATTTAAGCTTGATTTAAGATTTCTCACAGAGGCAATCGTTCCCTGCGATCGCTCCTATTCTGGAGATGAACTTGCATCACAGCAACCTGATGCCACTGGATTGACCAGCGCACTAATACCCTTATGCTCATGTCACCAGCCTTTGTCCGCTCCCTTCTGTTCACGAGCACGTTCAGCTTTATCGCCCCCGTTTTGCTGATAGGCATTGTTCTGGCACTATTGTCAGCCGTGGAACAGCTTCCATTGATTGACGCGATCGGTCAGATCGGTACCGAAAAGCTCTTGCAGTTTTTATCCGTCTTTGGCAGCGGAGATGCGTTTCAGGGCGCACTAGTCATTGGTTTGACCTGTAGTTTAGTTGGCGCACTGTTTGATGCGTATGCTTTTTACCGTCACCAAAACCTACGGGATGGTTAACGCTAGCGTCGATCGCAGAAGTAGTGCCGGTTTCAATACAGAGTTGA
>JBBSHC010000337.1:0-4929 GCA_038253425.1 Leptolyngbyales cyanobacterium
AGGACCCGATAACGGGCTTTTTAGCGGTGTTTTGAGAGAACATGCGGCGATCGCAGCCGTGGAACTGACGAATCCCCAGTACTGGCGGACTCCAGACCCAAGCGCAACCTTTCATGGACGCGACATTTTTGCGCCGATTGGTGCCCATCTCGCAAAAGGGGTGCCGCTCGGTCAAATAGGCAGGCGTATTGCGTTGGAAACTCTTGTCTCACTGGATGTGCCAACGTGGACTCAGCATGACTGGCACGATCCGGCAGTAGCATTGATGCCCGTGCCGACAGAGGTTCAGCAGCATGTCAGACTTATCGGCAGCATTCAAGCGATCGATCGCTTTGGCAATTTAATCACGACCATTCCTGGCGCAGCAGTCATGGGTCGCTGGTCGGTACTGATCAATGAGACGCTGCTCCCAGGTAGGCAAACCTATAGCGATAGCCCACCAGACGAGCTATTAGCACTCATCGGCAGTCACGGCTGGATTGAGATCGCAGTCAATGGTGGTAGTGCTCAGGCTAAACTTAGGTTTGAGGTTGGTACGTCTGTTTATGTTGTAGTTAGTCGTTAGTCTCGCAACGAGCGTTATCGTGAGAACAGCAGATCACTAATCGACCGACTCACTTAATAAAGATCAACACACTTAAACTCAACGCCTAAATCGCATTATCACAGCCATGACGCAAGCACTTGAACCAGAGATTTATCAGGGGCAGTTTGGGGAGTTTACAGTCACGCCAGACGATCGGCGCGGTGTGGTCGTGTACCGGGGTGGACTGATGGTTGCCGCACTCTGTTTTGCGATCGGCGTTTTGTTGGCGCTCTGGCAAGCAGACAATCCGGCTATCTTACGTTGGTTAACGCCGCTTTATACGGGCTTCTGTTTAGCGTTAGGCGTGAGTTTGCTGACGATTCACATCTACATGGCACCGCTGCATCGTGCGCTACAGGCTTTTTGGGTCGTTGGTAGTGTGTCGGCATTGGCGATCGGGCACTTCAACCCAGAACCCTTTGCGCTGACGGTTTACAACCAGCCATTGAGCATCTTGGGCATTGGCTTTACCTTCGCCGCCCTGACTGGAATCTTTTTTAAGGAAGCCTTTTGCTTCAACCGTCTGGAAGCTAAAGTACTAACGCCATTGGTGCCGTTGCTCTTACTGGGGCATCTGGTTGGTTGGCTGCCCATGTCGATCGCACAAGGGTTGCTGGCACTTTGGGCAATCTTCTTTCTCATTTTTGCAGTGCGTAAGGTCATTCAGCCGATTCCACCAGATATTGGCGATAAAAGCGTCTTTACCTATTTGCAACAGCAACGACTCGCTAAAGCGACTGCTTTGTAAGCAATGATCGGTTAAGTTTATTTGTCCTGCGGCGATACGTGCTTTCTTTCTTTCTACAGCCGCTCACTCAGACCGCGCTAAGCACTCATGTATCTAGCTAAATTCTACCAACTCACTAATCACTAACAACGCTTGCTGGTGTGAAGGAGCGATCGCCGATGAAGCCCAGTCCTAAGACCGAACCAATACCGTTGGCATGGGTCAGACCAGCACTTTGGGTTGTATTGCCCCTAGCGGGAGTGCTTCTACTTGTAGTTGGGGGCACTGTACTACGGCAGCGAACTCAACTACCTGCTTCAGCGCCAAGTCCGGTTACAACAGTGACGCCTGTTCAACCCCTTGCACTATCGCCATCTGTCAGCCCAACACCAACGCCAACTGCAACCAAAAAGCCAACTCCGAAACCACCGCTTAAACCGATCGATCCATCTGCCCTGACAGCCCAGCAGAAAGCACTCAACCAGCGATCGAAAGAGGCCTTTACCACACAGTCAACAACCGTTGATTCGTTGATTGAAATGCACATCGCGATCGCGGCAGGACAGCCTGTCATCAATCTCAGTACGCCGACGGGTGCTGTTTTGATGGATCAAAAAGGGCGACAACTGCATCAGCTTCCTCCTGGTGCCGTTTATGAGGCGCAACCCGGTGATCAGTCCATTCGCTTTGGTGAGTGGCAGCTACCCGCGATCGTTTGGTTAGAAATCCCTCCTGGTGGTGTCTTTCAACTGGGCGATCGCACCTATCGTGGACGGCTCCTGCTCGCTGCTAACAGTGGCAAACTTTGGGGCGTTAACTACATCAACATGCGGCAGTACCTCTATAGCGTAGTTGCCAGCGAAGTGTCTCCGAGTTGGAAGATGGAAGCGCTTAAAGCACAAGCCGTTGCTGCCCGCTCCTATGCACTCACCTACTACTTCAAGCCAGTCAGCCCGTTATTCCACATGGGCGCAGACGAGTACTACCAGGTATACAGCGGCATTGCCCGTGAAGCCAGTACAACTAGCGCGGCAGTTGATGCGACAGCAGGCGAGTTTGTGAGCTATCGCGGTGACATTGTTGAATCACTCTATGCGGCATCTGATGACATTGTGGCAGAAGCGTTTCAAGGCAAAGGCATGAGCCAATTAGGAGCGCTGGCACTAGCTGAGCAAGGCTACACCTATAAGAAAATTTTGAGCAATTACTATCCCAGCACCGGAGTCGCTCGGATTGAAGAAGATAAAGATTAAACGAAGACAAGAACGACACTTAGGACTAGTGCAGGCATCTGGCTTACTGCCTAATCTACACGTAGACGCACACTACAGATTCGCTTAACAGTATCGATTCATACTGAACCTGCAACAAGTGGTAGAATCAGCCTGAACTGACAGCACTCACCTGAATTAACAGGACTTTGAACCATGCCACTGACGCTATCGCCGATCAGAGCCAAGCAGCAATCAAGTGTACGGTTGGGTCGCGTTCTCGTTGTCGAAGACGAAGGTTTGATAGCCGAAACCATTGCCTTAGCACTAACAGATGAAGGCTACGAAGTGATCACCGCTGAAGATGGTCGAGCCGCGCTGGATCTGGTGCATCAATTTAAAGCAATGGAACCCAGTGGAGACTACGGGTTGGCGCTGCCACATCAGTTAAAAGGTCGATCGCTCGATCTGATCATCCTGGATTTGATGCTGCCTTACATCAATGGGCTGGATCTGTGCCGTCTCATTCGTCGAGAGGGCGTTAGCGTCCCCATTCTCATGTTGAGTGCAAAGGGTAGCGAAACCGATCGCGTCGTTGGTTTAGAGGTTGGCGCTGATGATTACCTGACCAAACCGTTTGGGATTCGGGAGTTGATTGCCCGTTGTCGAGCGTTGCTGCGTCGCCATCACCAGTTTCAAGTCCAGTCAGAGCAGCCTTCCATTAAATATCAAGACATTACGCTCTATCCACAAGAATGCCGAATCACCGTGCGGGGTGAAGCCGTCAACTTCTCCCCCAAAGAATTCAAAATTTTAGAGCTTTTTATGAGCTACCCCCGGCGAGTCTGGTCACGCGAACAGTTGCTCGATCGCCTTTGGGGACCCGATTTCATTGGCGATAGCAAAACGGTCGATGTCCATATTCGCTGGCTGCGAGAAAAGCTTGAAGTTGACCCCAGCAATCCGATCTACCTCATCACAGTACGCGGGTTTGGCTATCGCTTTGGTTAGTTCACCTTGGCGTGAAGAAGCAACCAGTTGTGAGCAATCAGCTTAGAATAACGGTACATTTCGCTTTCGATCGGTTACGGATACGCGACCTGGCTGAGCTGTAAGTTGAACGCTAAACAACGTGGAACTTTTGTGGTTTTTGCTAGGGCTTCTCATGGGGCTGGGGCTGCTGGGCTGGTATCACGCTCGGCTTACCTTTAAGCTTAGACGTTTGACGCACTCGCTCCAACCGGATGTGCTGCGATGGTCAATGTCTTCAACCTCTCGTCTGACCCGCGCGATCGCTGCCTATGAGCACAATCACGAAGCCCTGGTCAACGATCTGGAAAACTGGCAGCACATCTTTTATACCGCTCCGATCGGGGTGCTGCAAGTAGACGAAGAGAACCAGCTCATCTGGTGCAATCCACAAATCTGTAACCTCCTCAGCATCCAGTTACCGCTACCCCTACCCCGTCGCCTCCTGCTAGAGCTAGTTCGCTCGTATGAACTAGACCAGTTGATTGAGCAAACACGCACAGTGCAGCAACCCTGCCAGAGCGATTGGACTTTTCACCCAGTTTGCGCCGACCCATCTCAACTGTCACGAGAGTCACCCCGACACCTCCGAGCGCACGGCATCCCGCTGACAAATGGCTGCGTTGGCGTGTTCTTAGAAAGCCGTCAGGAGACAGTTTTACTGGCACAACAGCGCGATCGTTGGATTTCTGATGTGGCGCACGAACTGAAGACGCCCTTAACCTCGATCCGCCTGGTTGCCGAAACGTTGCAAATTCGGCTAGAGCCACCCTTGCGCGGTTGGATCGATCGCCTACTCAAAGAAACACTTCGTCTCAGCAGTCTGGTACAGGATCTGTTGGATTTGAGCCAGCTAGAAGGAAACCCAAATCCTAGTCTGAAGCTCAAAACGGTGGATTTGACCAAGCTGATTCAATCTGCCTGGTTTAGCCTGGAGCCTCTCGCCCGCAACAAACAACTCCAGCTTGATTACGTGGGACCCGATCGCTTCTTGATGCAGTTGGATGAATCAAGGATGCATCGTGTTTTGTTAAATCTGTTAGATAACAGTATCAAGTACAGTCCGCTCCAGCATTCGATTCAGGTGCAGGTGAGTTTAGTCACGAGCGATCGCTCACCGCATCAACTCGTGCAGCTAGACATAATTGATGCTGGTCCCGGTTTTCCTACCAGTGCCTTGCCCTATGTTTTCGATCGCTTCTACCGTGCCGATCCCTCTCGCGCTCGCAGCATTGCTGAGTTACAGGTGCCTACTGTTTACCCCATCAGCAAAGCGGCGATCGGTAGTACCTATGCAGCGTCCAATTCACCTAACGAAACGCAAGCAGTGCCAACAAGCAGCGGTAATGGGCTAGGGCTAGCGATCGTTCGCCAAA
>JBBSHC010000338.1:0-4919 GCA_038253425.1 Leptolyngbyales cyanobacterium
ATGGCTTAGGAATTAGGTTGATTGATAGGAATGACAACGGTTTTCAGTTGAGTACAACACAGCTTTGAGTGAGCGGTCAGCGGTTAGCGGTCAGCGGTTAGCGGTTAGCTTTTTGCGAATCGGACTGTGGCTTATACATTTGAACCTCGCTGTAATTGATAGGAACATGACCCGTCCTTCTCAAAAGCGGACAGCGATCGCTCCTTATCAGAAGCCTGTAAAGCAAAAGGGCATCCGCATGCGAATACCCCTTTCTTTTTTTATTCTTATCAGACTAACAGGACGATTTGGCTAACGCACTTAAGATGCAGATGCTTTTGCTGCTGCTTCTGCTGCTTCCGCTTCTGCCTCTGCCGCTACAGCACCCGAAGGCATCAACACGGTTACAACCACGCGATCGGGTTCACCCAGCGCTACTACTCCAGCGGGTAAGACTAGCTCATGCACATGCAGAGAGTCACCCACATCCAGCCCAGACACATCGATTTCAATGACTTCAGGAATAAGATCGGGCGCACAACGTACATGCAGCTCGGTTAAGCCCTGGTCGATCGAACCGCCGCTGTTTTTAACGCCATTTGCCTCACCAATCAGGTGAATGGGCACATCGACATCTAGCGAGTCTTGCGAACCGACCGAAAAGAAGCTGAGGTGATAAAGGTGTCCCTTCCAGGGATGTGTGTGCACCTCTCGCAACAAAGCTTTGCCCTTCCACGGCAGCTCAGGAACGTTCACCTGAATGAGCGTGTTGTTGAGAGACGCATCGCGGACTAGCAGTTCAGCCGTTTTTGCTTTAACCGTCAGGGAAACAGATTCTGCACCCTTATGACCGTAAAGTACAACTGGAATTAAACCAGCGCGGCGGAGCGCGTTTGGCTTACTGCCCTCAGGGCGCGTTTGACATTCAAGCGTGAGTTCCATAATGAATCCAGAGTGTAAAGGGAAAGGATAAAGTCTCAAGGATGAAGTCTAAATGCCGAGTTTGCTCTTTTAGCCTTCATTCTTGAGAGTTTTGCAATCAGACTTCCAACGTTTGTGTTTGTGTCTCCGTTGGCGTCGTACCATTGGTGTAAAGCAGTGCCCGTTTTGGACCGTGGATTGGGTCTTCAACGATAATTGTCTGGTCACGGCTAGCGCCTAAAGACACGATCGCAATGGGCACTTCCATTAGTTCTGCTAGAACTTTGAGATAGTCCAAAGCCTTTTGGGGCAAATCGTCGAGCGATCGACAGTGAGCAGTAGACTGCTTCCAGCCAGGAACGGTTTTGTAAATGGGCTGACAGCGAGAAAACTTGCGTGAATTGCTGGGTAGGTCATAACAGGTTTCACCGTCAACTGCATAAGCAATGCAGATGCTGATTTCCTCTAGCTCATCCAGCACATCAAGCTTGGTGATCGCAACGCAATCTAAACCGTTAATGCGAACAGCATAGCGACCGATGACCGCATCAAACCAGCCACAACGTCGCTTTCGTCCAGTCGTGGTGCCAAATTCTGCGCCGCGATCGCACAGCAACTCTCCCATTGTGCCATGAAGTTCTGTCGGAAAGGGACCCTCACCTACACGAGTGGTGTATGCCTTCGCGACCCCAATCACACGGTCAATCATCGTCGGACCAACACCCGTACCGACACAGGCACCGCCAGCAACGGGATTAGAGGACGTGACATAGGGGTAGGTACCGTGATCGAGATCCAGCAGCGTTCCCTGGGCACCCTCAAATAAAATGTTGCGCTTGCGTTGAATCGCGTCATAAAGGCGGAGTGAGCTATCCACAACATGGGGACGTAAGCGATCGGCGTAGTCCAGATACTCAGCAATAATCTCGTCAGGATCCAGCGGCGACAGCTCGTACAGCTTTTCCAAAATGACGTTTTTGTATTCCACCGTCCAGCGCAGCTTTTTCCGCAGCGATTCGGGATCCATCAGATCAATCATGCGAATCCCTGTTCGCTCAGACTTATCTGCATAGGTCGGACCAATCCCTCGTCCCGTGGTGCCAATCTTGTGATCACCGCGACGTTCTTCCGATGCCTGGTCAATCAACCGATGATAGGGCATCGTCACATGCGCCGTTTCCGAGATCAAGAGATTGCGGGTAGAAACATTTAGCGTCTCTAACTGGTCAAGCTCCCCAATCAACACCTTGGGGTCGATCACTGTGCCACAACCGATGATGCATTCTGTGTCAGGGTACAAAATACCCGAAGGGATCAAATGCAGCTTAAAGATCTGATCTTTAACAACTACAGTATGTCCCGCGTTCACACCACCCTGGTAGCGCACGACAACATCTGCTGACTTGCTGAGCAGATCGGTGATTTTTCCTTTTCCATCATCGCCCAACTGGGCACCAATGACAACGACGTTAGCCAAGAGTTTTGATCAGCGCTAGAGTTTGCACAAACATTCATTATCAACAGCGGATGATACGAGTGTCAACGTTAGTGAGCAAAAAAAGTAGTTTGCAATACGTAGCAAGTCGGTTAAATTCCGCTTTGTCCTGCCTCAGGCTTGCTTTGGACCTTAGATGAGTTCGTTAGAATGTTTCTAAGAGACTGTCTTAAAGGGGCATCGTTACCCCCATGCTGATCGGGTTTAGAGGATGTCTGAGAAGTCCCAAAATGTCAGGCTGAAGGGAGCGTCAGCGCCGTGAAGTAGCCTGGTTGCACGCTAAAAGTCAGGCTTTTTCGTGCCGCTCTGCTCGACCTAGAAGGACAAAAATACTTTGAAGACATCTTTTTAGCTTGCTGCCTCACCCCCATGCTTTGACACTGCCTAGAGACTTGGAACCCATTATTTTTACCCTAAAGAGGTGTTTGTGGCTTTATATGCTGATCTACACCGCCACCTCGGAGGCTCCGTTGTACCCCGAATTTTGTGGCGGTATCTGCACCGAAGTGAATCTGAGCTAACGCAGCGTTTTCCCGACTATCCTGAGTTTGAGGATTTTTATACGCGTTCTCGCAGCACCTTAGACGAGTACCTGGAACTTCATACATTAGTGGAGTCTGTGCAAACGGCAGAGGCACTGCCCTACTTTATTTATCGCTTGATGCGGGGCGCTTATATTTTTGAAAATCTGGCGTACCTGGAGCTGCGTTATACGCCATATCTGCGAACGCCTGAGCATTTGACTCAAACGCAACGAATTGAGGCGATGGCTAATATTGTGGCGATCGTTGGTAAGGCGAGCCAGCTAGAGGAGTACCCGATAGTCACCAGTCAAATTTTGTGTATGCACTCGCGGTTGCCCTATGAGGTGAATCGGGCGATCGTTGATTTAGCCGCGCAATCAAGGGAGTATGTGTGCGCGATCGATGTGGCAGGTGGCGACAACCATTACGGCGAACGCTTAGACGAGTTTGTTGCTTTGTATGAGCATGCGCGATCGCTGGGACTGAAGACGACCGGGCACTTATATGAAACCAGGGATGGCTGTTACCCTGAGCTGCTACCTTACCTGATGCGCATTGGGCACGGTATCCAAATTCCTTTGCACTACCCGCATTTGCTAAAGGAGGTCGCCGCACGTGGACAGTGCCTGGAAGTATGCCCCACCACTTACCCGAAAACCGGAACTCTAAAGGATATTTCGCAGCTAAAGCTAGTCTTCGATCGCTGCTTTGATGCGGGTGTGGATATTGCAATCTGTACAGATAATGCGGGTCTGCACAATGTCCGCTTGCCCTTCGAGTATGAGAACTTACTCACCCATGACATCATCAGTTTTGAGGAACTAAAAGCGTGTCAAGATGCGGCTTTTCGTCATGCGTTTGCATGGCCCTATGGTCAACGTCCCGCTTCTATGCTTAGCGGTTTGCTGAAAACTGAGCCAGAAAGTGATAGTACTGACGCCTATGAGATTGTGCAAAGTTAGAGCATGAATAACTTACTTATAGCGATCAGCCGTCAACAGTTAGCAAAAAGCTGATAGCGCAATCCAACACACGGTTTTTAAACCTTCAATGTTCTTCTCACTAAGGTTAGGGACTTGCACGAAGATAAAGTACCATTGGCTTGAGTTTCGGCTGCGCTCAACTCGCCAGCATTGAAGGTTGAGCGTAGTCTAAACCGGGCTTGTTGGTGCACTATTAACCCGCAGATCCCTTAGCTTGTCTAACCAAAGCTCAAAATCAAAGTCGAGAGGCTTTACCTGTTAAAGCCTCTCGACATAATACAATCGGCAATTTGGTGAAGGTTAGGAACCGCGATTGAGCGCAACTTCAATTTGCTTGAATTCTTGCTCTAATCGATCGCGCAACTTTTGCGGCACCGGACGATTAGGGTAGGAGCTATAGTGACCCGCCAGCGAATTTAAGACAGTTCGCATCGTAGTATAAGAACTCAGCTTGGCAACCGAAGCATCACGTCGATAGCGAGCCGTAAAATCATTAATAAGTTGACGTGCTTCTGATTGAGACGAACTGCGATCGGGAGAGTCAGCAGGCAATTGAATCGAATCTCTCAAGCTATTTACCACTGCCGTCGTATCTTGGCGATAGTCTCCACTCAGGGCAGTCGTTGCGCTTGCGTCTGGGGCAACACCCATCAAGCCGATCAAAATAACTAGAACCAAAGAAAACAGGCGTGATAGATAGCGCTTCATAAACATTTGCAGCGATAGTTAAATAGGGTTCAACCCACTTAAAGAAATTGAACTTAAACAATCCTACCGTGATCAGGCGGCGGGATCATACGTCTTTCGGACAGTGCTATGAGAAACACTTGAATCAAAACGGCTCTGGAGTAAGCAAACGTTGCCTTAAGAAGCGAACCCAATCAGCCGAAACGACCGCTCACATACTCTTGTGTTGCCTGATGTTGCGGACTCTGGAAAATCGCCTCAGTGCGCTCGTACTCCACAATGTAGCCCGTCCGTTGTCCCTTTTCGTTTGATTCCACATTGAAAAACGCA
>JBBSHC010000339.1:0-4907 GCA_038253425.1 Leptolyngbyales cyanobacterium
CGAGCCCCGTGTTGTCGACTGTGGCGACGTCGGTATTGGTCGACGTCCACGTCACGGTGCGACCGGGAAGCACGTTGCCGGATGCGTCGAGCGCATCGGCCTGGAGATGCACGGTCTCGCCCATCTTGATCGCCGCGCTCGCCGGGGACACGCGAACGGAGGACACGCCGGGCGGAACAACGGTGATCGTGGAGAAGCCCGACTTTCCGTTGGAGCTCGCCGCTATCCGCACGACGCCGATGGCTATTCCGGTGACGACGCCGCCGCTCGACACCGTGGCGGTGGCGGGATTCTCGGAGCTCCAGAAGACGCTGGCGCCGGAGACCGCGTTGCCACCGGCGTCGGTGACCGCCGCGTGCAGCGTGACGCTGGCGCCGAGTGCGAGGGAGTCGGTGGAGGGAGTGACGGTGACGGATGCGCTGCCGCCTACGGGTCCGGTCGAGTCGCCGCCGCACGAGAAGAGCACGATAGCGCAGGCGAGCACCGAGAGGAGCGAACCGAATTTCGACCGACAAGCGACGCGCATCAAGCACTCGTTGTTGCAGGGACCAACGCGATCGCGGGCGCACGGGTGCGCGCACGCGTGGCGCAGGGCGGCGCAGGGGTGTTGCCAGAGGTGGATTGGCGTGCCCGCTTAGTGCAAGCAGAAGCTGCCTTGCTCTCGGAATTCCATTTCTGGTTGAGCAGCGCTGAACTGCTGCCTATCCGGTCTGTTATTGCGAAAGCGGCGGCGGGAGGAACATTAGAAAGTGATGCGGCTGGAGTAGATATCCTGCTGACCTGCGACTCCGCACTGTTGGAACGGTTACCGTGGGAGACCTGGGAACTGGGCACCGAGTTTGGCACCACCAAACCCATTCGGTTTGCCCGCAGTCCTAGCAATATTCGGGCTGAGGCTGTGCCACGGAAACGTCGCGGGCGGCTCCGCATCCTGACCATTTTGGGCGATGAAACTGGGCTCGACTTCAAAGCCGATCGCGAGGCAGTGCAGTCCCTATCCTCGATCGCAGACATCACCTTTGTCGGCTGGCAATGGGGACAGGAACAGCCAGATTTGAAAAGGAAAATTTGCCATGCGATCGCCGATGAGCAAGGGTGGGACATCCTGTTCTTTGCCGGACACAGCAACGAAACGGCTCTTACCGGGGGCGAACTGGTGATTGCACCCAATGAGTCAATTTTGCTGCAAGAGCTGACAAAACCGTTGACGATCGCCAAAGATCACGGCTTACAGTTTGCCATCTTCAACTCTTGCAATGGGCTGAGTCTTGCCCATGCCTTGATTGCTTTAGGCTTGAGCCAGGTGGCGATTATGCGAGAACCTATTCACAATCGGGTAGCGCAGGAGTTTCTCATCGGCTTTGTGAAACGTTTAGCCGACTATACGGATGTGCACACGGCACTCCTGGCAGCGTGTCGATCGCTCAAATTGGATAAGCATTTGACCTATCCCTCGGCGTATCTCATTCCCTCCCTCTTTCGCCATGCCGATGCCGCACTTTTCAAGCCGGAACCCTTCGGCTGGCGGCAAGCCGTCAAACAACTCTTACCCCAAACACGCACCGAAACCATTGCGCTCGCTGCACTGACCGTCTTGAGTTTACTGCCACCTGTGCAGGATTTATTGATGGAAATGCGGCTGTGGTCACAAGCCGTGTATCGTCAGGCAACTCATCAACTTGCCAAGCTCGATCAACCACCCGTGCTCTTAGTTTCCATCGACAAAGATTCACTTCAGGGTGAAGGCATTGATGCTCGTAAAATTAGTCCGATCGATCGCGCCTACCTCGCCAAGCTCCTTGACAAAGCCCAAGCGTTGCATCCAAAGGTGATTGGCATTGATTATGTCTTGAGCAATCCGACCCGTGGGGATGATCAGGTACTCAAACAATCCGTCCAGCAGGCTGTGGCACAGAATACCTGGTTGGTCTTTGGTGCTCAAGAGCAAAATGGGCAGGAATTGGATCGAGTCACAGCGACGATCGCCAGCCCCAATCAAGTCTTGAATGGCTATGTGACTGCAACGCCCAACTATGTGGAATTGCTACCAACGGGTCGTTCATGCCAGATGGCTTGCCCCTTTGCTTACCTACTGGCGCTAGCCCAGGCGCTTCACACTGCGCCAACCATTAATTTGCCGCAGCCGTCCCAAGCGAATCCACTAGATTTCCGGCTGCAAGTGATGCAGTTTTTAAGATCACAGCCAGACTCGAATCCCACAGTCCAATCTATCCAACAAGCTCATCTGCCTGGGATCACTTCAATGTCTCAAGTGCTGGCGCAGGAATGGTTCCATCCCATTCTCGATTTTTCCATACTACCGACTCAAGTGTATCAACGCGTTTCGGCACGACAATTTCTGGAGGGTTCCTTTAAGCCGCTGGGTCAATCGGGCGAGCCACCGATCGTGCTGATTGCACCGGGAGGCTATGCCGAGGCAGGGGTGAACCAACCGGGAGAAGATAATTTTGCCGTACCACAGGCGATCGCTCATTGGCGGAGCCAACAGCCTGCAACGGTTGGTCAGCCTTGGTTTACCGGAGCCGAATCGCATGCGTATATGGTGCAGCACTTGTTGCAGCGACGTTGGGTGATTCCCATTCCTGATCTCTGGCTGCTCGGTCTCGCTGTGCTTCTTGCAAGGGGAACCGTGTGGCTTCTGAAATGGCAACGGCGGGGGCAAGTGCAACGGGTCTGGTGCATACTTGCCATAGCGCTTTACGGTTTAGTGGGATTGCAAGTCTACCTTGCAGGCATTGTACTGCCCTGGCTGTTACCGTCTGCGTTGTTTTGGCTCTATGTGAAACCTGTAAGGAGGAGAAAATTAGATGCAGCAACATCAGCGTGAGGGCTTTGCTTGGCAAGCGGGTCAATGGTTACTGGGTGTCTTGCTTTTGACGATCGCTGGCTCTACCGGGTTAGCGCAATCTAGTGTTGCTAGTCCGGGTCTGGTCGTACGGCAGGTTTCCTGGAGCGATCTTTTTAGTCTATTGAAACGACCGCGAAAGAACTTAGGCGGTAAGGGCGATTTGTGTTTACTGGTTCCAGCCGCTACAACTCAGCCTGAGGCGATGTGGCACGATCGCCCCTTATTCGTATGGCAAGGGTTGGAGCAAACCATTGGATTACGTCAATCAGGGAGTGAAACGGTGTTTTGGCGACGATCGCTCTCTCAACCAGGAACTGTTGTGAATCAGATTCAGTATACGGGAGTGGCGTTGCAACCTGGGAAAACCTACGAACTGCTGCTGTTTAGTGATCCAATGGCAACCCACCTCGTGAGATCGCAACCCTTTACCATCATGCCAGCAGGCGATCGCGCCCCGTTAACGACCGCACTACAGGCGCTCACCACAAAGCTAAAACAGGCGGGTGCTAGTGAGGAGGCGATCGCGCAGCAACGGGCGCAATACTTCAGCGAACATGAGCGTAACTTGGATGTTTTGCAGGAAGCCTATGCCGTAAAACAGCCTTCGGTCACACTCAAGCAACTCACGACGGAGGTTGCTACACAGATCTGCTACCCCTCTCGCTGAGATTGGTTTCATGGGCGGAACGCGCCAATTTGATCACTATGAGCTACGACAACGTCTGCAAATTCTTAGCCGAGCAGTATCCAGCCGCGTTTGTGCGCTGGTTACTCACACCTGCATTGCTCACGCCTGAAGCCGAAGACATCCAACTCTTGAAGACAGAACTGAGTCAGGAACCAATCCGGGCAGATGCGTTGACCTTCTTGAAAACAGCCAATCGGATCTTACATCTAGAATTTCAGACGCTGCCTGCCGCTCAACTGCCACTGCGAATGCTGGATTACTATGTCCGGCTCAAACGCGAGTATGGGCTGGAAGTCGAACAGGTGGTTTTGTTCCTCAAGCCAACCACCTCAGAAGGGGCATTGATCGAGCAGTATCGCGATCGTCAGACTGTGCATTCGTATCGCGTCCTGCGACTCTGGGAGCAAGACCCAACCATCTTGCTGTCTAGCCCTGCCTTATTACCGTTGGCAGTATTAGCTTTTACAGAGGCACCAGAGACACTGCTGCGGGAAGTGTCGCAACGAGTCGCTAGAATTGAGGACAGTCAGGAGCGGAGTAACCTGACGGGCTGTGCCGAAGTGTTGGCAGGGTTACGCTTTGAGAAAGACTTGATTCAACAACTGTTTCGGGAGGACATCATGCGAGAGTCAGTCATCTATCAAGACATTTTGCAGCAGGGTGTGCAGGAAGGCTTGCAAGAAGGCTTACAGCAGGGCTTGCAAGAAGGCTTACAGCAGGGCTTGCAGCAGGGCTTGCAGCAGGAAGCGTTTACGCTGGTGATGCGCTTGCTGACTCGACGACTGGGCGCGTTGGAACCGACGTTACAAGAGAAAGTGCAAGGGCTACCGCTGGCACAGGTAGAAGCGTTGGGAGAAGCCCTGCTAGATTTTTCCCAGATGGCTGATCTGGTTACGTGGCTAGAACAAGCAGCGCCGATCGCCGATCGCTAAAAATGCGATCGCCCTTCGACTGTCTTGCCACTACCGACGATCGTGCCCATATCACAACGGCACTGCAAGCACTGACCGCAAAACTGCAAAAGGAGAACGCCAGTGAGGAGGCGATCGCGCAGCAACCGGCACGCTATTTTAGCGATCGCCAACTGCAAGCCGATGTGTTGCAGGAAGTTTTTACAGTGAAAAGCCCCTCGGTTGCGCTCAGGCAGTTCGCAACGGATCTTTTAAAAGAATTTTGCAGTTCTCTGTGATCTTGCTGCTGCGATCGCACCCCATATAATCTTCGTGCGATCATAGCTGGGAGAGAATTTGGCGATCGTCTGCAATCGGTGCTTGAGGATGCAGTTTACCTGGGATGATCAGAAGCGGGAGTCAAATTGGGTAAAGCATGGCTTTGACTTTGCCGATGCAA
>JBBSHC010000340.1:0-4905 GCA_038253425.1 Leptolyngbyales cyanobacterium
GAATCCGCATCACACAAGTTACGAGTTATAGGGTATGAGTTATGAGTTACCTTCTTCTATTCAAAACTCAAAACTCGAAACTTAGACCTTTCCTATGCTTACTCTTGCACTCCCCAAAGGCGCACTTCTATCTGACAGCATTCGGCTGTTGCAAGCGGTTGGGCTAGACTTTAGCGCCTTTCTCGATCCAGCCAATCGTCTGCTGCAAATTACGGATCCAACGGGTACAGCGAAAGCGCTGCTGGTACGAAATTACGATGTGCCAGTGTATGTAGAATATGGTCAGGCACAGCTCGGCATTATTGGTTACGATGTGCTGCGCGAAAAAACGCCGCAGGTCGCGCATCTGGCAGATTTGGGGTTTGGCAAATGCCGCATGTCGGTAGCGGTGAAGCAGTCGAGCCGTTACCGCTCGGCGAAGGAGTTACCGCTGTATGGACGGGTCGCTTCCAAGTTTGTACACTGTGCGCGTGAGTATTTCGACAGCCTGGATTTGTCGGTAGAAATTGTGCCGCTGTATGGCTCGGTGGAACTAGGACCCATTACAGGGATGTCCGAAGCGATCGTCGATCTGGTGGCAACTGGCACCACACTCCGCGAAAATGGCTTGATTGAAACCGATGTTTTGTTTGAAACGACCGCCCGGTTAATCGCTCATCCGCTGAGTTATCGCTTGAATACGGATGGGTTGCACGAGTGGAGTGAAAAACTGCGATCGGCGGTCTTAACCGCAATCTAAGTTCTACGCCGTTTAGCCCTCACGCCTGACCGATGAAATTAGCTATGAATCGATAGCTCCTGCTGTCGATCGCCAAATTTGCCGCCGATCATTTGCCCCAGGCGATCGACTGTAAGATTCGCTGCATCAATGGGTGCCGATACGTCATTACCGCTGAAAACAATGACCCGATCGCTGTACTGCATAATCTCGTCTAAATCAGAGGAGGTAAAGATAATCGCCGTGCCGCCTTCACAGCGGGCAATCAACTGTTGCCAGACCCACAGCACCGATTCAATATCTAAACCGCGAGTGGGATGTTCCATTAACAGTAAATTGAGCGGTACGGGCAACAGAGCCAGTTGGGTGCGCTGCTGATTGCCACCAGAGAGACGTTCCACATGGGTTTGGGGTTTGCCCCGAATGTTAAACATGGCGATCGCGTGGAGGGTCTTTTGCAGCGTGGCTTTCCAATCGACAAACCAGCCATCGGGCGGCGTGCGGAGTGCCACGTGTTCATGAATCGACAGTCCCCGGATCAACCCATCCCGCAAGCGATCGGCCGGTGAATAGCCAATGCCAGCCGTCAAGTAATCACGGTAGAGCTTTGTGGTCATGTCTACATTGTTGACGTACAGCGTGCCCGACGAAGCTTTGAGCAGCCCCGCACACAGCAGCAGCAGCAGTGGTTGACCGCCGCCCTCTAGCCCTGCCAGCCCAATGACTTCACCCTGACGCACCGTGAGGTCAGGTATGTTGATGCTCAGGCGATCGGTCGTCAGGCGCATGCGCTTCAGTTGCAGTGCAATGCCTTGCTGACGGGTATTTGGTTTGACGGGTGGAGCCAGCTCACGACCAAACATCAATGACACAAGGGTTTCGTCAGCACTGGGAATTTCGAGATTGCCAACGACTTGCCCTTGCCGCATGACCGTGACACGATCGCACAGTTCGTTCACATCCTCTAGCTTGTGCGACACAAAAATGATCGATTTTCCCTGAGCGGCTAGCTGCTTCGCGGCGGCAAAGAGTTCGTCTTTTTGGGAGGCGGAAGTCCCGGTTGTCGGTTCATCCAAAATCAGCATCTTGACACCCAGCGAGAGCAAACGCAAAATTTCAAGCTGCTGCCGTTCGCCCACAGTCAGATTACTTACTTTCTCGTTGGCGTTGAGGGCAAAGTTAAACTGTTCTGCCAGTTGCCGAAACTCGCGTAATGCCTGCCGACGATTGGTAAATAGGCTGCCCGCCTTGCCCACCAAAAAATTATCCAGCACAGACAGCGGCGGAAAATCGAGCGGATCTTGGTGCAGCATCCCAATACCAACCGCGATCGCATCGGCTGGCGTTCTCACTTCTACCGCTTTGCCATCTAAAAGCAGCGTGCCGCGATCGCGGGTAATAAAGCCGCTCAGCAACTTTACTAGCGTACTTTTACCCGCACCATTCTCGCCCAGCAGCCCTTGAATGATGCCCGCCTCCACCGTCAACGACACATCGTCGTTTGCCTGAACTGTACCAAACCGCTTGCAGATCTTTTGGAGTTCAACTTTCATGGTGAGGAAGAGGCGCTGGGAACTGAAAAAAGGCTAAAAGCTAAAAGCTAAAAGTATTTATCCCTCAGCCTTCATACTTTAGCCTTCATACCTTCTACTTACTCGACCCATCCATACCCGCCAATAGCTGCGGCATGTACCAGATTTTCTGATCGGTAGCAGTCTCACCTGCCTTCAAAAATTCTGAACCGTCTTGAAACTTAAGGGGACCTTTGTAGAGGCTGATGCTGCCATCACCCAACCCTTTAATGAATTCGTCAACGTACTTTTTGTTGTCTCCGAGTGCCTTACCGGGCAAGAAACCAATCATAGAAGTTTCGGAGTTATTGATATCTTTCCAATCCGGCCCCAGCCAAACAAATTCACTGGCAAGCTTACTATCTACTGCCTTTTTGACCGCATCGGTGTAAGGCAGTGACCAGTTGTAGTACGGTACACCCAGGCAAACATCGGGAGCAAGGTCACAGCCTGTCTTTAAATCGTAGTGAACGAACTTCACTTTTTTACCCGCTGCCGCCGCCTTCTTCGTTTCGGTTGCTGCTTCGGGGGTATCAATGCCCGACATTACAACATCGTAACCACTGTTAAAGTAGTCATTTACTACTTTAGTCGGGTCAAGCGTCACGCCAGGAATGTTAAACCAGAAGCCGATCCAGGTCACTTTAAACTTCAGATCAGCAGGTTTTTTCTTGAGGTAGTTTTCCCAGCAGTATTTGGCACCGAGATAGGCAGCCGATGTATAGCGACGTGTTTCGTCATTAATCAACGGACCGAGGTAACCAATTTTGCCCGTTTGGCTACCGAGCGCAGCAGCACAGCCAGCAATCATCTTGCCGTACTCCATGCGCCCCATGATGTTGCTCAGGTTAGGCTGATTTTTAAAGTTCTTGCCGTCTTTCCAGGCATAGTCACCAGACGCATGGACAACGGTGACATCGGGGTGCTTTTTCGCTGTTTCGAGGGCATCGTCCTTAAAATCATCGGAGTCGAAAATAATGAACTTGGCACCTTTAGAAATCAGGTCATCCGCTACCTGTGTGCCTTTGACGTTAGGGCGATCGGCGGGGTTAACCTTATCGATGTAGTCAAACTTGACTCCGGGCACCTTTTTGACAACTTCTTGCATTCCTTCATACTGTGCCTGGTTCCAGCCGCCATCATCTTTAGGACCGACGATGACCATGCCAACGGTATAGTTCGTGCCACTTGCCTGAGCAGTCGGTGTAGAGGCTGAGGGCGACGCCGTTGGGGTTGGGCTACTACATGCGCCAACGAGCATCCCAAGCGCGGCAATGTGCCAAAAACGCTGAATCAAAGAGCGATCGACAAGCGGACTAACGGGGCACTCAACAGGTTGCTTCATACAGTTACTAGACGTTGGATGATCAGGGTTCATGGTTCACCGCTCCTATCTCATGGTTTGTCATTCACAGCGTTTTTACAGAAGTGAGAAACGTTTTTAGCAAAGTGGGAGCGAACCACTCAAGCTTCAGCGATACAACAGCACACTTGCAAGACTATCAGATGTCAAGGAGGCATTTTGTCGAAGGCGAACGAGAGAGTGAGCGAATCGATGCGTCGCTTTCCAATTAAGGCGATCGCTCGGTTGGGAAATGTGTTTTTTATTACATTTCATCCGCATCATCATGGCTTTGCAGAACGGCATCACGCTTTTACTAACGGCTGACCGCTGATCGCTGACCGCTACTTAAAGAGATGCCAATCCTGACAGCATTCCCCCGTCGAATCGGTCTGCCGCTTTATTCGAGTAAGGTGCATCAACTGAGTGATGCTGTAGAACAGAAAAAAGCAGAAGGAATTTGGGTTCGCGCGTTGAGAAACCGTAGGCGTTGAGAAACCAGCTTGCAAAAAAGAGACGGGTACAAATTTTGTAGTCAGGTTAGCTTAGCTGAGGGAAAGTTCTCCCCGTTCGTAGCGGCGACGGTAAAGCAACTCTATTTGACCGCCGTACTCCTGGATCAAAGCGATCTGTCGCAGGTAAAGACCCCGAAACGTATTGGCAAACAGAAGCGTGATAATTGCCACAGCCAGCCCAGAGGCAGTAGAAACTAACGCCTCGCTAATACCAGCGCTAACGGGCACGGCATTACTGGCACTCACTTCACCAATTCTGAGGGATGCAAACGAGCGAATCAACCCCAGAATAGTGCCAAGCAACCCCAGCAAGGGAGAGAGGCTAATAATCGTTTCAAAGACTGTGTTAAACCGCTTGATTAAGGGCATCTCTGCCTGAGCCGCACTTTCTAACGCCAGACGAAACTCTTCTGGGTTTGGACGATCAAGCCCCAATGCTGCCCAAAAAATGCGAGCGATCGGCAGATCCAGATTTTGCTCTAGCTGCAAAAGCGTCGCTCTAGGACTACGCCGATAGAGGTCTAGAATTTCGCGCACAAATTTATCCTGGCGTTTGGTAAGCCGTACCCAAAAGCGGATTCGCTCTAAAATCAGTGCGACTGCCAGGATGGAAAATCCCAGTAGTGGCCACATGACAAAGCCACCTGCCTCAAACAACTTAGAAATTTGCAGAAATATCATGCCGCACTCTCAAGCACCATTAAACGAGGGGCGATCGTAAGCCTTAAACAGCTTAGCAGGTGGGGTTAAATCGAAACC
>JBBSHC010000341.1:0-4899 GCA_038253425.1 Leptolyngbyales cyanobacterium
TAAAAGGCAAAAGGCAAAAGTAGAAGTAGCTTAATGTCCGCTAGTAAAGCGCTACTCAAAACTCTATTTTTGACGACACTACAAGTTTCTTACTCTCTCACTCAACGTCCTCATGCTCTCACTTCAACCTCCAAGCCTACCGTCAAGGGTTCTGCCAGAGTTTGGTGGGTTTTTGCCAAAATCGCGTTGAGATACTGCTGAAGGCGATCGCGCATTTCAGGGTTAAACCGATAAATCTGATTGCCTTCTTTGACAAACAAGGAGGTTGCGGTCAATATCTGGTAGTCAGGATTTTGCTGTGATGCCAGAGTCAGCAGGCTGGTGTCGGTTCGAGCGGGCAGCAAGCCCACGGGCAGTTGTCCCTCCAGGAGATTCAGAAGCGTGCGCTGACAGAAATTGGTATTAATGCCTTGCTTTTCCAGCAGTTGCAGGATGCGACCAACAGAGAGTGGCTCGTTGGGCAAGATTCGTAAGAGTTCATGCAGCAGAAAATAGTCGCTGTACTGATGGCGCATTGAATCTAACATCTGGGGATAAAGCGCCAGTGTTGCTAACCCGTGTGCAATGTGGTTAGTGGCTAGTTCTGGTGAATCACTGTCGTGAAGCAGGCGCGTGTTGGGCAGTTTTTGCTTGAGCCAGTGCGCGATCGTGGGCAGCGCTACCGTTCCGCCTGTGCAAACCACCTGCCGCACCGCCTGTACTGCGATTCCAGTTTGATTGAGCAAGACGTTTAGTTCGCGGTTGAGCTGTTGCAGATAGGGCATCATGACGCGGCTATGCAACTCTTGCTGGCTCACCGTCCACTGCTGGTCATCGAGTTGAAAGACCGCTGTATCCTGCTGTGAGAGGGTAAGCTTGAGCTGTCTCGCGGCATTGAGCAAGCGGCGTCCCAAAACGCTACTGCGTAATCGCTGTTGCAAGCGATCGCGGGTAAGGAGGTCGGGTTCGCCAGGCAACGGCAAAGCCAGACTTTGTAAATCCAGCCCATTCCAATGCCGGGCAGCAGGATAAAGTAGCTGACAAATAATATCCTGGTCGATCGCATCACCCGCATACGCCAGACTCCGCAAAAACAAATCTTCGCGGGTCAGTTGGGAGCCATCTTGAGGCAAATCAACCAGTAGTAGTTCTGTGGTGGTTGCACCGACACTTACCACTAGCGTGCCGCCCTGTAACGCTGCATCGGGACGGTTGATTGGATAAGCAGCCCCCTCTAGCTCATGGTTTGAAGAGACGGGCAGCGGCAACGTAGCAAGGAGAGCTGCGATCGCTTCTTCGATAAAGTAAATCTGCTCAGCATGAGTGACTAATCCGGCTTGCAGCACTGCCTCTCGCAGGTTAAAGCAGTAGGTGTCTGACCAACCCGTTGGGCAACCAACCACCACGCTAACGACCTGAGCGATCGCTGCTTTAAATGCCTTGGGCGTCATACCCAAAGCGCCTGCCTGCAAGCCAAATGAGGCTTCTCCTAAGAGCGTCGTGAGGAGTGCTACCACCGTTTGCTGAAGCCAGCGACAAGAAAGCGCTTGCAGATCAGTCCATTGCAGCGTTGGTTCCCAGGTGTGAGACTGCTCTGCCCAATACGGGAGACTGGCGTTGAGGTAAGGCTTGAGGCTGCTCAAAAGCAATCCTCCTGTCAGCGAGGCAGGCTGCCCCATAGCAGCCAACTCAGTTTCTAGCGCCTGATAGCCCAAGGCAGCAGGTGTGAGCGGAGCGTTCTCCTGGTGATTGACAGAGACCAACTGATCAGCCGTGATGTACGCGATCGCGGGAAGCCGAAAGAATGGTTGTGCTGGGTTAGCTTCCATCTCTTGCCACACAATGGGGTAACGTTTCCCAGTTTGGTAATTGAGCAAGGTTGCCGAAATTTCTGTCGTGCCCACATCAATACCCAGACACCAGAGAGCATCTGAGTCTGTTCCTGCTATCTCACCAGTGGTGGGTGGCTCGGTAGAAAGTACCATTGCTTCTCTTTCAACCTGAGCAATGACGACGTTAAAGTCTGAGTCAAAGTCTGCAACATCAGAAACGGCGTCTGAGACATCGGAAGCTGCGATAGCAGAGTCAAGTGCTGTAGAAGTACCGTTTACTAAAGGGGCTACTTCAGGCTGGAACGCTAACTCAGAACTCGCCGTGGTACTCCAAGCATCTGAAGCATCTGAAGCCTTGACAGTTAGCTCATCCCTTTTTTTTTTCAGAAGACGCTGACGGATCGATCGGATCACTGCCCAGATTAAACAGATCGGTGTCAAACAGATCCGTCGGTCCCATCAAACTTGCAAACGCTTGATCTAGCTTGGACGATATCGTTTCTTCTGGAGGTGCTTTGGTCTCTTCCTGGGTCACTAGCTGCTGTGTTTGCTGCGGAGTGAGCTCGTCTGACGCCGTTGCCGCTTCAGATGGCACTTCTACAAACAGTTCACCAAATTGCTCTAAGGTAAAGCGGTTTGGCATGTCGGACAATGATGGTTCAGTTGTGGCTGCTGGCGCTATTGGAGGCGCGTCCGTAGCTACCTGAGTGTCTGGAACTGAGGCAGTGTCCTGGGATGATGTTGCTGATGGCATTTCTACAAACAGGCTACCCACTTGTTCAAGCGTAAAAGGTGCAGGCGATCGCTCCTCTAACGGTTCTAACGTTGCTGGTGCTGTAACCGAATGATCGTCTAATGCAGGTGCGTTAGAGACAGGCAGTGCCGATGGCGCATCCGTAAACAGATCACTCTGAGACAGCGTGAAAGCGGGTTGCGGCTCTACTGGTCCTACTACATTGGGTGGGGCTGTCGGTGTTGCTGTCACGGTAGTAGGGTCAGGCACGGCGTTCACTGACGGCACATCCGTAAAGAGAGTATCCATGCCGTCTAGCGTGAAGGGGAGCGGTTCGTCCGCTGTTAAAGTCAAAGGCAGCGGTTCATCTGCGGTGGCGATCGATTCGGTTGGCGGGGGCGTTGAAACAGGGATGGCAGGGTCAGTAATGTCTATGCCTTCCAGCGTGAATGCACTTAATGATTCCTCAGTAGACGAACTCTGAGCGGGCGTATCGAGACTCTCCGCAAACAGATCATCCATTCCTTCTAAGGTGAAGGCATTAACAGGATTGCCAGCACCCGGCTCGGCGGCAGGGGGTAAAACCAAATTTGGAGCAGGCGTCGCAGGTAGGGTGGCAGACATATCTGCAAAGAGATCGTCCATCCCTTCCAGGGTAAAGGCGCTGGCAGGATCGATGGCAGCAGGCGGCACTGGCGGAGGCGCTGGACTTACAGGAGGGTTGATTGGGGCGTTTGCGAAGAGGTCATCCATCCCTTCTAAAGTGAAAAGATTGGGTGGATCGGTTGGGGTCGAATCGCTCTGGGTTTCCAGGGGAAATGAGCCTAGCTCAGGAGTGGGCAATGCTGCCGCAAAATCATCTAAAGAGGCATCGCTCCAGTCTTCTAAGGACGGTGGTTCGCGGTCTATTGAGGCGGCGTCGATCGCGGCAGGTGCGGAGCTAAAGGCTGATGCCTCCGTTCCATCGTCCAGATCGCCCGGTATGTCCGGCAGATCGGTTGTTGTGTCTTCAAAGCTAAAGAGGTCTTCACTCAAACGATTCAGCGTATTTTCGTCCAGCCACAGTTCCGGTTCGGCTTCTTCCAGTGGCTCTTTGAGGGGCAACAGGTTTTCTTCTGGGGAGGCAGGTGTATAGCGATCGTCGGTCAAATCGCTAGAGGCAAGCTGACGGGAATCATTGGTAGACAGCGTGGTGGGCGGTAATGATGTGGTTGTTGGTGCAACCGGGTACTGCGGTGCGGCTTGGGTTGGTTGGGCAAGGCTTGCATCGGTAGGATTGACGATCGCAGCCGTTTGAGGTGGTACATCGACTGCATCGCCATCGCCAAAAAGGTCTGCAAGGGAGCCAATCGTATCTGTTGCCCCCGCTGGCTGGCTGGCTTGTTCTGAAACAAAGGGCACGTCCGTCTCTAGTGGCGACGTGGTGGTTCCAGCAGGGGTATTATCATCAAACAACCCTAGCAAGGAAACCGCAGAGGAAACCGAAGCATCCACTGGAGGCTGATTCGGCGCTATTGCAGTATCCCAACCGCTTAATGAGTCAATGCTAGTAGAGTCAACCACAACTGGTTCACCCGCGATCGTCTCGGCATCGGAAAAATCCCAGCCGCCCATCAACTCATCTTCTAGCAATGCTGTCGGAATTTCTGGCTCTGCCACCAAGCCTTGTCCAGCGGGTGGTTTTTCCAGCAAGTCCCATCCCAGAGTTGGATCATTCACAGCCAAATCGATGGGTTGAGCAACCGCAGGCAAGGCAGGTTCCAGAACAGTACTACCCGCGATCGGAGTTTCGGCTGGCAGGGTGCTAATAGGCTGTGCCACGGCTGCTTGATCAGCTAATGGCTCGCTTTGTGTCGTTGCGATCGACTTTGCTATCGGATTCTCTGCTATCGGATTCGTTGGTGTGAACGTTGTTGTCGCTGTTGGAGGCTCCGGTGCAGTCGTTGATTCGGCAGCGATCGCGTTTGCACCAAATAAACTCTCGTAAAATTCGTCTAAATCATCGTGCTTATCGCTGGGAACGCTGCGTGTGCTATTTGCCGCATCTGTCTCTAAGAGGGGGCTGGTTAGCATCCGGTCAATTTGGGCATCTGCCGCCGCAACAGGCGAGGGTTGGTCTTGCAGCTCTGAACTTAGCTGTTCTAAGAGCTTGAGTGCCGCATCAATGTCAGCCGTATCTTCCTCGATCACAGGGCGCACTAACGAGGCATCCGTTGGCGGCGGCACTGGCGCTGGAACAGCAGCGGGGTCGGTGGGAGACAAAAGAGGCTGAGGTGGCAAATCAGTGCTCAGTAAATTTGCATCCAGTTCCAGCAACGCGTTGACATCTTGAGCTTCTAACTGGCTCAGGTCAAA
>JBBSHC010000342.1:0-4891 GCA_038253425.1 Leptolyngbyales cyanobacterium
GAGAGTTTAGAGTAGGGCTGATGAGCAAACTGAGAGCAAGCGAATGACGAGCGTGATTGTCAAGTCTTCCCCAAAGCAGCCCCAAAGCAAGCCACTGAAGATTGGAGAGCTAGCAGCGTTGGCAAGCGTTGCTGTTGCCACCATTCGCTATTACGAAACCCTGGGTTTGCTAGACCCGACCTCTAGAGGCGATAGTGGCTACCGCTATTACGATGCTGAAGCGGTGCGGCGGTTGCAGTTTATTAAAAAAGCCCAAGCCCTACAGTTCTCGCTCTCCGAAATCCAGCAAATTCTGGGCGTGCGTCGTCAGGGTAGTCCTGCCTGTGGTCTTGTCCATAATTTACTTGATCGAAAGATTACTCATTTAGACGAACAAATGCGGTTGATGCAGTCCCTCAAGACGGAGCTAGAAGACTACCGCGATCGCTGGATCGATCGACCGTTGGATGATCCTCAGAGTGAAGGGCTTTGCAGCCTGATTGAAGAAGTGTCTTCCCGACATACGCCGCTTGCAACCTTATGAAGAATCTTACTGTGCCGTCTCAGAGACCGAGCAGCCCTGTGCCTGTCTCGTCCCTGCTTGTGGCTGAACCACCCATGCAGTTGATGAAGAGCATGGATGGGATGGCGATGCCACATGAGCAGTCGAACCAGATGATTACGCCCAATACCTTACTGGGTGGAGCGGTGTTGCTTGTCGGGCTGGCGCTGGTTGCCGGATCGTTAATGCTTCGCCGCCAACAGATTGATCAAGGCTCCACTCAAGCTGCTAAAGGATCATGGCGCTCTAGCAAAAATGTAGTGGCACTGGGAGTGTTTGCGGTCTTCATAGGCGGAACATTGACCGTCACGAGTCTGTTTAAACCGTCTTCTTCAATGGCAAATATGCAAGGCATGGAAGGCATGTCGATGGAAGAAATGATGCGGGTAGATGGCTCCTCGAATCCCATCCCTGTAACGGTTGAGGTCGTGAAACCAGGGGTGGTAGAAGCAAGCGTTCGCTACACAGGTACCGTGCGCCCGTATCAAGAAGTGACGGTTTACCCACGAGTGCAAGGGCAACTAACAGAATATGCGGTGTATCCTGGCGATCGAGTGGCAATGGGACAACCACTGGCACGCCTAAGTGCGGCGGAATTGACCGCTGATGTGGAAGCGGCGACGGCTGAAACGCGCACCGCTCAAACAGAGTTGCAGGCAAGTCGGGCGGGCATTGCCGAACAGCAGAAGGATATTGAGCGGATGGCAGCCGACTATAGCTATTGGCAGAAGGAGTTGCCCCGTGCCCGTACTCTCCTTCAGAAAGGGGTTATTTCTCAGGATGAATTTGATAAGGAAAAAAGTCAGGCAGACGCAGCGCTGGCGGTGGTGCAAGGTTCGCGCTCGAAGCTAGACCGGATGCAGGCAGAGATTGCCTCATCGGCAGCTAAAGTTGATCAGGCAACGGTCAAAACCCGTCGTGCTGCCATTCTAGAAAACTATAAGGACATTACCGCGCCGATGACGGGCATTGTTCAGGAGCGCCTGGTAGATCCTGGCGTGTTCGTCCAACCGGGCATGGGCATTCTCAAAATCGGGGATTACAGTCGAGTGCGGCTACAAACCAACGTTGCCCAACAAGATGCCGCCAATATTCAGGTGGGTACTCCCATCCTGGCACGGCTGTCTGGCAAAGCAACCGATGTAGTCAAGGGTCGAGTGACGAGCATTTTCCCCAAAGCGGGTGAAGAAACCCGCACGGTAACGGTGGAAGCCGTCGTGGCTAATCCTGGTGAGCGACTGCGAGCCGGACAATTTCTGGAAATCAGCCTTGTCACCGATCGCAAACCGAGTGCTCTATCAGTGCCACAGGCAGCCGTCACTCAATTCAATAGCAAAGCGGCTGTTTGGGTAATGGCAGGAGACTTTGCCCAACATCGGGAAGTGACAACAGGCATGACGAGTGGCGATCGCATTGAAGTGACGGACGGACTGAAACCGGGAGATCAAGTGATTACCTCTGGGCAACAACGCCTGGCTGACAATGCACGAGTGGCAGTGATGGATGCGGCTGGCAAACCGATCGCCTCACTCAGCAACACCAATCAGGGCAATGTGCGGATTCAGTTGATCAGTCCCAAAGACAAAGCGGTGATGGGTGACAATCAATTGACGTTGGAAGTGCAAGACCCCAGTACAGGAAAACCCATGCCTGTCAAAGAACTGGAGGTTAGTGCTGCCATGCAAATGCAGAATATGGCTCCTATGCAAGGAGATGTGGCAGTCAAGCCTGACAGTCAACCCGGTCGGTTTAAGGTCAATGCCTATCTTGGTATGCGCGGCTCCTGGACGGTCAACGCCAAAGTGAAAGACGGCGATCGCCAGGGACAGGCAACCTTCAAGCTCGAAACTCGCTGATTTACGTAACAAGACGTTTGTTTTAGTGGTACCAGAACTCAATCGCTTGACTCTACAGGGGACTTGAGAGTTTAGACTGTGGCAACGAGACACGCCTGAGTATCTGGTTCTCCCCTATGAAATTTTCCCTTCCCCGTTGGTCTATCAAGCATCCGGTGATTGTGATAGCGACGTATATTGGCATCCTGGCACTGGCGGTCATCGCCCTGTTCGTTCTACCCGTGCGGATGATGCCCTATCTTCAGAGTCCGCTCGTGGCGATCGTCACAATGGCTCCTGGCTCAGCGCCGACAGAGGTGGAAACATATATCACCAAACCGATTGAACAACGACTCACGGTGCTGGACGGTGTGCGTTTTGTCCGCTCCAGTTCGCAACAAGATTCGTCATTGGTGACGGTGCAGTTTGGGTGGGGACACAACATGGAACGCGCGACCCAAGCGGTGCAGAGCGTGATGAAGTCAGCAGAGGGAGATCTGCCGCTGGATAGCTTTGCGACTCGTTCCTACTGGGTGTTACCCATTGATCCGCTCAATCGCCCAGCGTTGACGTTGGCACTACAGGGAGAGGGCTGGGACCCGGTGCGCCTGCGAGAGTTTGCTGACAATACACTGGTGGATCGATTATCGCAGGTGGAAGATGTGCAGTCGGTCTACCTTTTCGGTGGCTACCGCAGGCAGTTGCAGGTGATTGTGGATCGCCAAAAGCTCGCAGCCTACGGTTTATCGATACTACAAGTGCGGGATGCCATTGATGCCAACAATGTCTCCAAAGGGGCAGGAACGCTTACGAAGGGCGATCGCGAGATCCTGGTGCGTACGGATGAACGAGCCTTGAATGCTCAGGCAGTGGAAAATTACCCCATTCAAAACGTTCAGGGTCGCCTGGTTTATGTCCGGGATGTGGCAATGGTCAAAGATACCAATGAAGAGCGACGCAGCGGCTACCGCTACAACGGTCAACCTGCCCTGGGACTCAATATTATTCAAAGACCGGATGGCAGTTCTCCAAAAGTGATTGAGCGAGTACGGGAGGCACTCAGGCAGATTCAAATCCAGTATCCCGGCATCACGTTTCAAGAGGCATACGATAACTCGCATCTGGTCGAAATCATCAAAGAAGGCACCATCATCGAATTGTTGATCAGCGTCATGCTCGCTGGCTTGGTGATTCTGATTTTTCTGGAAGATTTCCGCGCCACCGCGATGGTGTTGATCTCCATTCCCACTTCGCTGGCAATCTCGCTGCTGCCCTTTGTGCCGATGGGCTTTTCGCTCAATTCCTCCACGCTCATTGGGGTGTTGCTGGCAATTGGACGACTGGTCGATGATTCCATCGTCGTGATTGAAGCGGTTGAGCGCCGACTGGCAGCGGGTGAGTCTCCTCGCAAAGCGGCGATCGAAGGCACGCAGGAAGTGTATTTATCGATCGCTGCTGCCACTTTTGTGATGATTGCCGCCCTTTTGCCCATGACGCTGGCAGGCGGATTGACGGGCATTATGTTCGCCGGGATTGTCTATCCCATTATTTACGCGCTGCTGGCATCGCTGCTCGTTTCGCTGACCTTAACGCCACTTATGGCAGCTTACTGGCTCAAGCCGGGAGTGCATAGTGCGAAACGTACCCGCTTGCAACGTGCCCTGACTCCGTTTCGCAAAGGCTTCCGCTGGCTCGAAAGCCGCTATGCCATTGGGCTGGATTGGGCATTGGGCAACCGGGCAGTTGTGCTGGCGATCGCAGTTGGCTTTATCTTTTTGGGCGTTTCGCTCTACCCCTTTATCGGTCAAGAGATGATGCCACTGGCAGACTCAGGGCAGTTTATGGCGACGGTGGAAGCCGAACCGGGGATGTCCTTTGCCAAAACCGACCAGATTGCCCAACAGTTTGAACAGATGCTGATGCAGCAACCGGAAGTGCTGAAAGTCTCCTCTGAAGTGGGGTTTGAAGTGACCAGCAACAGCACCTACTTCAGTGGTTATAGCATGGGTGGTATCAATAGTGCCTCAATGATTGTCACGCTGAAGGATCGGGGCGAGCGATCGCGCGACATCTGGCAAGTGATTGAAACGGTTGAGGCGGAAGCGAGTCGCAGCCTTCCTGGCATTCGTCGCGTTGCCATGCAGGCGATGGGCGTTGATGTGATGGCAACCTCTGCCGCTCCGGTGCAATTAGCGGTTTACGGTGAAGATTTGAACGTGTTGCATCGGTTGGCAAAGCAGGTCTTGCAGATTGCCAAAGAAACTCCGGGCTTTATCATGCCGCATACCAGCGCTACGATGACCCAGCCGGAGTATCAGTTAAAAATCGATCGTCGCCGTGCTGAAGAACTGGGATTGAATGTCGCTTCAGTGAGCGAACAAGCCCGCTATGCCCTGCAAGGCGGCTCCACTATGCAGTCTTATAATCGCCCTAATCTGCGGGTGAATAGCATTTTAGTGCGGTATAACCAGCAAGACCGGGGCAGTGAGCAGGATTTAAGCGCGACCTACATCAC
>JBBSHC010000343.1:0-4886 GCA_038253425.1 Leptolyngbyales cyanobacterium
ATAGCTGTAGATTCACTCAATGATCGGTGAAGTCAAACCCGAAATTTTTTAAGTTCTAATGAAGATTTCGTAAGAATACGGAAATCGCTGTTACTGCACTCAAAACAAACAGGACCATCCAAAAGAATGATGGGAGCGATCGAGCGTCTGCACTCAGTACACGAACCATATAGAGGCGAGGCAGAGTTTTCTGGTTAGCTCACTACTCCCTACAGTCCCTATCAGTTAAATCTGCCAGTCAACTGGATGGGGCAATATCTGAAGGCACAACAGCAGCGAGCTGATAGATTGCTTGCACCTGTGGACCAAAAACGACAACATCATCTGGTTGCAGCTCCCACAGACGGTATTTCTGACCATTGATGAGTAGTCCATTAGTGCTTGCTTTGCCGTCCAGGTCGCCATCTGTGATCTGGTAGGTGTAACTTCCGTCATCCTTGCTAATTTTGGTCATCACAGCATGATGTCGGGAGGCATAGCGGGAGTGCAGACAAAGATCGCTATGTGGGTCGCGCCCTAGCAGATATTGATCTTGATCTAAGGTGACTTCTCGCCTGCCGTGATCATCCTCAATGATCAAGTAGGGTTGCCCTTTATGCAGAGAAGCAGCCTCATCGAGAGGCATGATTGGCACTGCGTAAGTGCTACTGTCAATATCGCCTTCAACAAAGGTGGGTGGACCGTTAAAGCCAGTGCCATACCAGGCTGGATTAGTTGTTGGCGGTCGGTAATTAAGCCCCGATCGCTCGGATGCCAGCGTGCGTGCGTGCCAGGACACATCATCAGTGGGATTAATGGTCAAGGCTCGATCATAGCTAGCGATCGCTTCTGGATAACGACCCAGTTCTACCAGCGCGTTACCGCGATTACGCCATGCCAGATTGCTGTCTGGGTTGATGTGCAGCACTCGATCGTAACTAACGATCGCCTCTTCTGGGCTGCTGAGACCGTACAATAACGCATTACCGCGATTCTGCCAGCTTGGCTCGTGAGTCGGATTAATTTGAAGGACACGATCGTAGCAAGCAATGGCTTCTGGATAATTGCCCAAGCCGTACTGCAAGGCATTGCCGCGTTCGTACCAGATGTGCATAGCGGCATCGCTCTTGGGAAGCAGACTGATCGCTCGATCGAAGCTAGCGATCGCCTCAGTATAGCGACCACATTTTTCGAGCGCCAAACCACGTTCATACCAGGCTTCATAAAAGTCTGATCTGACCTCAGTCACGCGATCGTATTGAGCGACTGCCTGTGCATAGTCATCCATTGCAGCGGCAGCCAACCCTTGGCGAAACCACAAAAGAGCATTGCCACTGAGTTGAAGTTGACCTGTGTCAAGCATGGCTCAATTTCCTGAAATCCTGTACCCATCCAATACAAACAGGGAGCCGAAGCGATCGTAGCAAAAGATGAAGCCTGTTAGTAGTCTGTAGATTCTACTAACCTTCCATAAAGCTAACGTAAAACTCCAGGGCTGTTCACACTTTCTTCAAAAACCAGAACATCACGCGATTGAGGTATGGCGTTTAAACAGATAGTATGGCTTACGTGCTCAGTGAATGGGGGTAAACGTTACTGGCTTTCGCCAAGAAGGTCACGATCGCTAGCCGACGCTACCACTCTAACTTCACTCAAAACTTAACTTTCAGCCTTTAGCCTTTACGCCTCCCTCTTCTAAATACCGTAAAGCTCACCATATTTCTGTCGCATGTAAGCGATTAAGGGAGCCGTGCGGAGCGGTGTTTTTGTGACGCGTTCAATCAGTTCAGCGGCGGTGTACTTACGCCCGTGGCGGTAGATGTTGGCTTTCAGCCAGTCGTGTAAAAGATGAAAGTTACCTTGTTCGATCTGGGTTGTCATGTCGGGATGCGCCTGAAGCGCGGCGTCGAACCATTGAGCGCTCATGAGGTTGCCCAGGGTATAGCCTTGGAAGACGCCACCAATGCGTCCCGTATACCAGTGAACATCTTGCAAGACTCCATCACGATCGCTGCTGGGTGTAACGCCCAAATCACTGCGGTAACGTTCATTCCAGGCGTCGGGTAGATCGCGCACAGCAAGGTTGCCTTCCAGCAAGGCTAACTCCAGGTCAAACCGGATCATCACATGCAGGTTATAAGTCACTTCATCGGCATCGGTGCGAATGAGCGATCGCTGCACTTTATTAATCGCGCGATAGAAGGTTTCGAGCGGTACCTCACTCAACTGTGCGGGAAAAGCGGCTTGAAGCTGGGGATAGAGATAGTGCCAGAAGGGGCGCGATCGACCGACCAGATTTTCCCACAGCCGCGACTGGCTTTCGTGAACGCCTGCCGAGATGCCGCCTGCCAGAGGAGAGCCTTCAAAAGATGGGTCGCTACCCAACTCGTAAAAGGCGTGCCCCATTTCGTGAATCGTGCTGAATAACCCCTGGCTTAGATCATGCTCATACACACGAGTGGTAATGCGGACATCATTAATGGAGAAGTTGGTCATAAACGGATGCAGGGTTTTATCTTGCCGCCCCCGCTGAAAGTCATACCCCATCTGCTTTAGCACGTTGAGGCTAAACGCAATCTGCTCAGCTTCGGGGTAGTGCTGGTGTAGGCAGGCATCGTCCGTTGGCTCCTGTGCGGTGATTGCCTGCACGATCGGCACAAGCTGCTGCCGTAACTCGGCAAAAATGGCACGAATATCCGCTGCTTTCATGCCGTAGTCGGAGGAGTCGATCAAAGGGTCGGCAATATGGTCATAGCCAGGGAAAAAGTTTGCCCCTTCACGGCTGAAGTCTAGCGTTTTTTCCAGGTAGGGCTGTACCAGGGCGAAATTGTTGGTCGGACGTGCCGCTGCCCATGCTTGATAAGACTGCGATCGATGCTGAGAGAATTTTGCTGTGAAGTCGGCGGGTACTTTTGCAGCCTGTTCATACGCGCGTCGGGTCAGCCGCAGTAGGCTTGCTTCATCGGAGTCATAGGGCAAAGTGCTTTCATAGGTTTGCAGTGCGTCCAACAAATGGGCAATCGCGCGATCGGTTAGCTTTGCGTGCGCGAGTTGACGGAGCGTTGCTAACTGACGCCCACGCGCCGCCGCACCACCAGCAGGCATATAAGTTGCCTGATCCCAATACAGCAGAGATGCGGCTGAGTTGATATCATCGATTTCGCTCAGACGGGCTTTGAGTTCCAGAAATTTGGGGTGGGTTTTCTCAAGGGTTTGCATAATCGCTTTAGGGATGCAGAGATGGCTGTCTTTCTAGTGTGACCCAGGTTAAGGCTGGTTAACGACATAGATTCGGCTGAGCGATCGCTGTTGCCCTGTCAATTTTCAGGATCATTAGCACCAGGTAAAGAGCAAGACTAGGGCTTCAACAAGAGATTGCTGTGCAACTGAGACAAAGCGACGTTGTTCGTTAGTATTCAAGTAGATTTAAGTAGATTTAAGTAGCCATGCTTGCGATCGTGGAAAAGCTGAAATTAAGCAACACCTGCGATCGCATCATTAACTGTTTCGGCAAATTGAGGTTAGATTCCACGCAAATGTTTCGGATATGGTGCCTGAGGCAGAGAATTGAGCAAATAGTGTGCTTGCAGCAAGTCGCGTGCTGTGAACTATAGAACGTTTCTTGGCTGAGATTGACCTTTCGTTCGATTGGCTACAAGGTTTAAAGTGGCTCTTTGCTAGCGTTGCGACGAGTTCATTTTCGTCCCTGATTAGTCAGTCGATTTTAAGGTTTGATCAAGCTGATTGATAGCAGTTCCTTAGAGAATTTTAGTTTCAACATTCTAAAGGTTTTAACCAGTATGCTCCGTGATTGGGAGTTGTAAATGATGGCTAGTGGTCTTTCTCTTACCTCAAAAAGCCGTCGAATCCATGTTGCTTTGACGCAGCGATCGCAGCGATCGGTCATTCTTCTGCTGCTATTCACGGGTTTAATCAGCGCCTGCCTTCTACGTCTCATCCAGCTTCAGCTTGTTCAGGGTGAATATCACCGCCATCTGGTTGATAAAAACCGCATTTCGCTGACGCCTATGCCCTCTGATCGGGGCAATATTCTCGATCGCAATGGCAAACTCATGGCTGCCAGTCGGTTGTCGCGGTCTGTTTATCTGTCACCCAGAGAACAATCAAAGGCGGAATGGGCAGAAACAGCGACGCGCTTAAGTCACATTCTCACCGTGCCGCGTCAAGAAATCATTGCAAAGCTAGAGCAAGTTGGGTATCACTCACCTGCACCCGTTCGCATTAGCCGCGATTTAACCCCGCCTGCCTTTGTGTCGTTGGCAGAGAAATACGCACAGTTTCCTGGCTTGGAAATTCGGAGTGAATCAAACCGCAACTATCCTAATGGTGATGTGGCATCGCACGTACTGGGTTACATCCAGGAAGCAACGGCTGAAGATCTCCAGAAACACGCAGACTACCCGATGGGTATGTTGGTCGGGCAAATGGGGATTGAACGAATTGCCAATACAACGCTTCAGGGGGTTTGGGGTGGGCATCTGCTCGAAGTCAATGCGGCTGGTCAGGTCGTCAAATCGCTTGGGATGAAACCATCTCAGTCTGGCTCTCCGACTCAGCTTACCCTTGATCTGGCGCTGCAAAAAACGGCTGAAAAAGCATTGGCAAAACGCCGTGGTGCTGTAGTTGCACTGGATGTAAAAACAGGTGAGGTGTTGGTGCTGGCAAGCGGACCCACCTTTGATCCAAACCTGTTTACACGTCGCATCTCGCCAGCAAACTGGAAACAGCTTCAGAGCCAAGACCAACCGTTTTTGAACCGGGCGCTGCAAGGATATCCCCCTGGTAGCACATTTAAAGTTGTGACTGCCGCCGCTGGCATTCAGTCAGGCAAATTTACGCCTGATTCCACGTTGGCGACCTTTGCCGCGCTGAATCTGGGCGGGCAC
>JBBSHC010000344.1:0-4880 GCA_038253425.1 Leptolyngbyales cyanobacterium
CTGGACGGCTCGTAATGGTGCCGAAGGCTTTCAGGCGACGCAAATGCACCGTCCACAGTTGATTGTGAGTGACTTGATGATGCCGATGGTGTCGGGTCTTGATATGATTCGCATGATTCGGGAGGAGGAGGATCTAAAAGGCATTCCCATCATTCTTCTGACTGCTAAAGCAGATGAAGATACCCGTATTGAAGGAGTGGAGCGGGGTGCTGACGCCTATTTGTCGAAACCGTTTAGCGATCGTGAACTGCTGGCAGAAGTGCGTAACCTGCTGGCACTGAAAGCCAATGAGCAGCGTGTGGCAGAGCTAAATACCTACCTGACCGAATCTGTTCTCAAGCGCTTTTTGCCACCCTCTCTGGTCGAGCGTGCTGCACGGGGCGATCTGGTACTTGATTTACGCCCGGAGCCACGTCTGGTCACGGTATTGTTTAGCGATATTATTGGCTTCACGCAACTGTCAAATACGCTACGATCGCGGCGGGTTGCCGAACTGCTCAACGAATATCTGACCGAAATGACCCACGCGGTGTTTGATAACGGTGGCACTGTAGACAAGTTTATGGGCGATGCGATTCTGGCACTCTTTGGTTCGCCAGAGGAAATGACGCCGAATGAACAGGTGCGACGGGCGATCGCGGCGGCGCGTCAAATGCAGCGATCGCTCCACATCCTCAACCAGCGCTGGCAGGAACAAGGGATCAGTCAAGTGCAGTTCCGCTGCGGCATTCACCAGGGCACGGCTGTAGTGGGGATGTTTGGTGGAGCAGAGCGATCGGACTACACCGCGATCGGTCCCAGCGTCAATATTGCCTCTCGCATTCAGGAAGCCGCCGAACCAGACTCCATTCTGGTTTCTGCTGCCGTTGCTGACTACCTGGATCAGGACGAAATTACTAAATTTAGCCCGCTCAAGCTCAAGGGTGTGGATGAAACAGTGCTGACTTTTGCTGTGAGACCAGAGCCAGTTGCGCCTGAACGGTTCCTGGAGAAAAGCTAGTTCCTCTTGCTGCTCCAACTATCGCTGTCTCGCTTTGGCATTTTGCAACTGCTGTTCGGCTTTTGTAGCCCACTGGCTATTGCCCTGTTTGGCATATAAGTCTTTGGCGTAGGTAAGCACTTGCTGCGCGTCGCTAAATTTGTTCTGCCGCATGAAAACCAAGCCAGCGGCGTAGTAAGCATTCGCATAGTTGGAATTTGCTTGTGCCGATCGCCGGAAGGCGTTAAGTGCTTCTGTTAGATTGCCTTGAGCGAAGAAAATAGACCCTAAATTGTAATGCGCTTCTGCATAACTGGGATCAATCTTAATTGCTTGCTCAAAGGCAGTACGGGCTTCGGCGGGTTTGCGCTGCTGAGCATAAACCAGACCGAGGTGATAAGCGGGTTCGGGGGCAGTGGGGCTGAGTGCGATCGCGGTACGGTAAGCGGCGATCGCTTGATCAAGATTGCCCTGACGCTCTAATACCAAGCCCAGATTGTAGTGAGCCAGCCCTAACTTGGGGTTGAGTTCCACAGCGCGTTGCAGATAATCTTTTGCCTGAGGTAGGTTGTTGCCTTCGAGCAGTGCGGCACCCAGATTGGCATAGGCAAGAGCGAAACCTGGATCTGCCTGTGTTGCCTGGTAAAAGGCAGTGGCGGCTGGCTGGAGTTGTCCTTGTTGGCGCAGCGCTAACCCAAGATTGTAGTGAGCAGCAGGCCTCTGGGGATCAAGCTGAGTGGCACGCCGAAAGGACGCGATCGCCTCACTCAATTTGCCCTGCTGAATGTACTGAATGCCTTGATTGATGGCACCTTCTGCCTCCCGTGATGCCTGGGCAACTTGAACCGAATTAACTGGCAGTGCCCCTACGGGAGGCAGCGTTATCAGCAAACTATTGCCCAAAAGCGCCAAACCTACAAAGCTACTGATCTGCCACTGCCGTTGCGTTTGCATAGATTGATTGCCCACTGTCTTTACCGCTCTTTGAATCTACTACCACTCAATAAATGTAGAGCGGACGGATGTGACGCCATTTTACAGGAAGGAAGATCAAACCCGTTATCCAAGCCAACCTAACTTAATTCTTGCTGTTGCTCAGAATTTAAACTCACGCTAGATATGGATTGCTGTACTTCAAAATCGGCATTGTCAGGCAGAGTACCGATCGCGAATTTGTCACCCTCACAGAAAGCGCAATACTGCTGAGCCAGCGTTCGGGATGGGTTTAGACGACATCAAAAAGCCCAAGAAAATGAAATAAATAGTCACTCTCCTTAATAATTGGTTAACTATTTCTTAAGAGAAGCTGTTGTTTTTGCACCTGACTGTTGAGCGATCCCACAATGAGCGCTATAGAGCAGCACATCGACGCGCAAGGTTTAGGTGTGCTGAACCCTTGACTGGCTTTGACTTCAGGTTTTACCGAAAAGCCGTTCACGTTTGAGCCAGCCGTTTTTGACGTTTCTGTTGACGTTTTTGCTGGCGAGGAATTTATGAACGAGAACGTAGTGACGGGATCACGAAATGTGGCGATCGTTGGTCCCTATCTCAGCGGTAAAACGACGTTGTTGGAGAGCATTCTGTCTGTAACGGAGGCAGTGACGCGCAAGGGCAAAGTTCAGGATAGAAATACCGTGGGGGATAGCAGCCCAGAAGCCCGCGATCGCCAAATGTCTGTAGAAATTAACGCCGCCAGTACTCTGTACAGCGGCGTTCGTTTTACGTTTCTGGATTGCCCTGGCTCAGTTGAGTTTGCTCAGGAAACGTGTAATGCCTTGATCGGCGTGGATGCGGTAGTTGTGGTTTGTGAACCTGTTGTTGATCGCGTGCTGACCTTAGCGCCTCTGTTTAAATTTCTGGACGATTGGCAAATTCCCCATCTGGTTTTTATCAACAAAATGGATCGGGCAGACGTTGCTTTTACCAATGTGCTGCAAGCCCTCAAAAAGGTTTCTAGCCGTCCTTTAGTAGCCCATCAATACCCGATCGGACAGGGCGAAAAACTGGCGGGGTTCATTGATTTAGTCACCGAGCAGGCGTATCACTACCATCCCGGTGCTCCTGCCGACCCCGTAGCCTTACCAGAATCGTTGCGTGAGCAGGAGAAAACGGTTCGCGCCGAACTGCTAGAAACGTTGGCAGAATTTGATGATCACTTACTGGAAGAGCTGTTAGAAGACATTGAGCCACCTCAAGAAGAAATTCTCCAGGATCTAAAAATGGAACTGGGTGCCGATCAAATTGTGCCCGTCTTTATCGGTGCCACCGATCGAGATTTTGGCGTTCGTCCCCTGCTACAAGCCCTCTTACGCGAAGCCCCGGATCCAGAAACCACCGCTGACCGTCGCGGCATTTCTCTACACGCTACCGCGCCTTTGGCGCAAGTATTAAAAACGTACTACACCCCCCAGGGCGGTAAACTCTCGCTGGTGCGGGTCTGGCAAGGGGATTTGGTCGATGGCACTGTCTTAAACGGTGAGCGGGTGGGCGGCATTTATCGCCTCATGGGGCACCAACTGCAAAGTTTGACGACAGCCACTGCGGGAGACATCGTGGCATTGGGTCGTCTGGAAGGCGTTAAAACGGGCGACACCTTAACCACGGCGGACCAAACGTTTGTGACGGAACTGCCCAGAGCCGAACGGATTGCCCCGGTGTTTGCGCTGGCGATCGCGGCTGAAAAGCGCAACGACGAAGTGAAACTCAGCGGTGCTCTGAGCAAGCTACTGGACGAAGACCCGGCGCTTGCCTGGGAGCAGCATGATGCTACGCATGAAATTATCCTCTGGGGACAGGGCGAAATTCACCTTCAGGTTGCCCTCGATCGCCTCAAGCGCAAGTACAACCTACCCATGCACACCCATCTGCCTCAGGTGCCGTACAAAGAAACGATCCGCAAAACCAGCAGTGTTCATGGACGCTACAAACACCAGACAGGCGGACACGGGCAATTTGGCGATGTATATCTCGATATTGAACCCTTACCCCGTGGTCAAGGCTTTCAATTCAACGAGAAAATTGTGGGCGGTGTGGTGCCTCGACAGTACATTCCCGCCGTCGAAACTGGAGTCCGCGAGTACTTAGTGCACGGTCCACTTGGGTTTCCGATCGTGGATGTTGCTGTCACCCTAACAAACGGTTCTTACCACTCCGTCGATAGCTCTGAGCAGGCATTTAAGCAAGCGGCACGGGTAGCAATGCAGGAGGGCATGGTGAAGTGCGAACCGACGCTGTTGGAACCAATCCTCAACGTGGCGATCTCAGTGCCCACCGAGTTTACTGCCAAAGTACTGCGCCTGGTGAGTGGGCGGCGAGGGCAAATTCTTGGTTACGATGCCAAAACCGACTGGTGTGGTTGGGATCAGGTTGCGGTTCACCTTCCCCAGGCAGAGATGCACGACCTGATTGTAGAACTGCGATCGCTCACCCTGGGCGTTGGCTTCTTCCATTGGCAATATGACCACCTTCAGGAAGTCCCCGAAAAACTCGCCGAACGGGTGCGGTCAGCCTAACTAATGAGTTTTGGGGGTGGATGGGTAAGAGTGCATTTCTAGCCGTCCTGGGACGGCACGATCGGGCACGACAAGGCGAGCTGGGTGCCGCAGCTTTTACAGAAAGCGGCATCGATATCATGGAGCGATCGCTGGCAGGTTGGGCAGACCGTTTGTACTTGATTTGCCGTCTTCACTAAGCGCTTGACCAAATCGCCTAATTGCCAGGGAATCAAGGCGATACCTGTCAAAATCATCAGTATGGTTAAAAAACGACCCATCTCAGACTTGGGCGTTACATCCCCAAAGCCAACCGTGGTCATGGTTGCCACAGAGAAATAGACCGCATCTAAAAAAGTGCCAAACACTTTGGCATTCATTGGATGCTCGACTTGATAGATTAAGCCAGA
>JBBSHC010000345.1:0-4873 GCA_038253425.1 Leptolyngbyales cyanobacterium
GACGACGGGCGGCTGACGGATTCGCAGGGGCGCACGGTTGATTTCAAGAACACCGTCATCATCATGACGTCGAACATCGGTGGCTCGTTCATTCTCGACCATGGCACGGAGGACTGGGCGCTCGTGGAGACACAAGTGACGGCTGCGCTGCGTCAACATTTTCGGCCTTAATTTCTCAACCGCGTGGATGACATCATCATCTTCCATACCCTCACTCGCAGCGAACTAGGTCAAATCGTTGGGCTTCAGCTCAAGCGTATCCAGTCGTTGCTGGCAGACCAGAAAATCACCCTGGAATTAACTACCCCTGCCCGAAACCACATCGCCGCCGCTGGCTACGATCCCACCTATGGTGCCCGTCCGCTCAAACGCGCCATTCAACGCCAACTGCAAAACCCGATCGCGACCAAAATTCTAGAAAACACCTTTACCGAGGGGGACACAATTTTGATTGATCTGGTCGATGATGCGCTCACCTTCACTAGAAGACCGTCCAGCGTCAGCAGTGAGCTTTCAGCCGTCGTTTAACGGTGGCAGCTTTAAAGCACGCTGGCATCCGTGCGGTTGCCTGAAGTAAAAGCGATGAGTCTCAAGCTGTGTCAGGTTCAAAGCGTTGCCCTCCTGCGATCGCTGGCTACTAATTCAGGTAGGGAAATCCACATCCCTACGTAGGGTGAACTCACTCTACACAGGTGCATGTGATCCGTCAAAATGAATGACTATATTCCCCTCATTCCGTCGTCAACCCGTTGAGCAATCTGGAGTAACTCTATGACAACTGTTTTGGAAAAGGGCAATATCAGTATTCATACTGATAACATCTTTCCCATCATCAAAAAGTGGCTCTACTCAGACCACGAAATCTTTTTACGTGAACTGGTTTCCAATGCTGTTGATGCCATTCAGAAGCTGAAAATGGTTGCCTATTCTGGTGAACTCGCCGGAGAGGTTGGCGAACCCGAAATTGTCATCACGATCGACAAAGCGCAGAAAACGCTGTCTGTCTCCGATACGGGCATTGGGATGACGTCTGATGAAGTGAAGCAGTACATTAATCAGGTGGCGTTTTCCAGCGCTGAAGAATTTGTCGAGAAGTACAAAGCAGCGGGCGACCAGCAAATCATCGGTCACTTTGGGCTTGGTTTCTACTCGTCTTTCATGGTGGCGCAGCGGGTTTATATCGACACCCTTTCCTATAAGCCTGATGCCCAGCCGGTTCACTGGTCTTGCGATGGCTCCACTGAGTTTGAGCTGAGTGCCTCGACTAAAAGCGATCGCGGCACCACTGTCACCCTTCTGCTTCAGGACGAAGAACAGGAATACCTGGAACCCTACCGCATCCGGCAGTTGATTAAGACCTACTGCGACTTTCTGCCCGTGCCGATCAAGCTGGAAGTGAAGGAAGCCGCACCTGAAGCCCCTGCAACCGATTTGGCAACTGACGTTGGGTCTGAAGCGACTACAGCAGCCCCTGCGGAACCCAAAGCACCCGAACAGATCAACCGCCAGAAAGCTCCCTGGAAGGAATCGCCCAGTTCTCTTTCTTCAGAAGACTACCTGGAGTTTTACCGCTATCTCTATCCGTTCCAGGAAGAACCCTTACTTTGGGTGCATCTCAATACCGACTATCCCTTTGTGGTCAACGGTATTCTCTACTTCCCCAAACTCAAGCCGGATGTAGACACGACCAAGGGACAAATCAAGCTGTTCTGCAATCAGGTCTTTGTCAGTGACAACTGCGAAGAGGTGATTCCCAAGTTTCTGCTGCCTTTGCGCGGCGTCATTGATAGCGTAGACATTCCCCTCAATGTTTCGCGTAGCTTCTTGCAGAACGATCGCACGGTGCGTCGCATTGCAGACTACATCGCCAAGAAGGTGGGCGATCGCCTCAAGGAACTGTACCGTGACAACCGGGATGAATATATCCGCTGCTGGCAAGACCTCGGCACCTTCGTCAAATTTGGCTCTATCAACGACGACAAGTTCAAAAAGCAGGTTGAGGACATTCTCATCTACCGCACAACAGCGAAGTTGGGTGCAGTGAGCGGTGAGAGTGAGGCAAGCGAAACGCCAAAAATTGAAGTGCAATCCGCTGATGGCGACGCGTGGCAGGACGTAGATGCTTCCCCAGCCTCTTCCTCTGCTCCCAACAACTCTCCCCCCTACACCACGCTGAAAGAATACCTGGAGCGCAACAAAGAGCATCACCCCAACCGCGTCTTTTACTGCACTGATGAAGTAGCTCAAACCACCTACGTTGAACTGCACAAGCAGCAGGGGTTGGAAGTGCTGTTTATGGACTCGTTCATTGATAGCCACTTTGTCAGCTTCCTGGAGCGAGAGCATCCCGATGTGAAGTTTGCACGGGTAGATGCCGACCTCGACGAGACGCTGATCGACAAAGACAAGCCTGCGGATATCGTTGACCCAGCAACAAACCAGACTCGTGGCGATCGCATTAAAGATCTGTTCCAGAAGGCGCTCAACAAGCCCAAGCTCACGATTCGCACGGAAGCGCTTAAAGGCGGTGATGCTCAAAGTGTGCCCCCTGCAATGGTGCTATTGCCAGAGCATCTGCGGCGGATGCAAGAAATGACGGCACTGATGCAGCAACAGTCTGTGCAGTTTCCCGAAGAACATATCCTTCTGGTCAACACTGCTCATCCGTTGATTCAAAATCTGGTGAGCCTTAGCCAGGGAGCCATTATCCAAGCGGAAGGGCAGTCACCGTCGGCTGAACTGGCAAACCTGATCTGTCATCACGTTTATGATCTGGCACTCATGGCGCAAAAGGGGTTTGACGCTGAAGGCATGAAAGCCTTTGTCGATCGCTCGAATGCGGTGCTGACTCGCCTGACCGATCGGGCTGCCTCGTAAGTAGAAGGTAAAAGGCAAAAAGCAAAAGGCAAAAGGTAAAAGGCAAAAGATACCTGAGACCGCGTGGTTCATAGTGGTTGATTGCCTTTGGACAGGCAAGACTTACCGTTACTTTAGTAAAGGGTTTCATCGGGATGAGTGCATTCATGATGAGACCCTCTCTTTTTGCCTACTCTGCTATGCCAAGCGTTATAGCCACTTTTGCCGACCCATTGCCTGTTCGGGCGTTCCAGGTTTCGATCGCATGATTGCTGCCACTGCTTTACATTTGGGCGTTCCGTTGATCAGCCGCAATCGCCCAATTCAGTTGTCGGCTGTTGAAACGATTTGGTAGAGGCGATCGCATTTGCAGGTTGAGTATGCGATCGCTTTCCAGCAAAGGTAATATTCCGGTAGTGTTCATGCAGTCTATGGGAGGAGCGATCGCATGAAATGAAAGTAGCGTGATTATCCGTGAACGAACGCACAGTCTAAGTCTTTGCAGCGGCTGTTTTGCCATTCGTATTGCCGTTTGTGCTGCTGCCACCATTGGCACTGGCAATGAAGGAGGGTTGAGCAGAACTGGCGGTGGTTGATTCACCGCGCAGTCCTTGACGACGCTGGTTTTTGGGAAAGCCGCCTGCCATGTCATACTCGACGCTGCTTTTGCCGTATTTGGGGGCAACGCCTAACAGCATGTGTTCTGCCAGGTCAGATAACTCGCGCTCGGTTTCCAACATTTCACGGTAGAGCTTATCCAGGTTGGAAAGAGCGCTGTTGTAGGCGTTTTCTCTGGTTCGCATGGTTTCGATGAGAGTGGAGAAGGATCGTAGGGTAAGTCCAGTGCCTACATCTAAATTAGGGTCGATGGAAGATAGACTAGCCGCACGACGTACGGCTTTTTCTAGTACGGAGGAGGTTCTTTTAGGACGTGCCATGAGGATGTACCTCGAAATTTAGTAGAGTTGATAGCTCTACGTTAAGAATTATCCGTATTGATCAGCCTGAGCAAATTTTGGCAAACTTGCTAGCTTTTGATACACAGCGATTTTTGCGATGAGTGCGCGATTTACTGAAAGGAGACGACAAACAGGCAAAATGAATCGGCAAATTGTTTGTTCGCCTGCGGAAAATACTAAAAGGAGTGCGCGATTTACTGAAAAGAGAAGGCAAACAGGCAAAATGAATCGGCAAATTGTTTGTTCGCCTGCGGAAAACACTAAATTGAGCAAGCAAATGGCTGAAAGGAGAAAGCGAATAGGCAAAATGAGCAAGCAAATACCTACTTTGCTGATTGAATTCTCGGTATAAAGTTAAGGGAGAAAGACCAGAAACTAGGATGAGAGGTAATCACACAGTTAGCGCTGGAGGTAGCACAGTGGACATCATTTATCAGGTCGATCAAGGAAATCCTGCCTATTCCTTTCCCTGGGTTGAAACGTCGGGTTTAGAGGAAGCGTTTTTGCAACTGGCAGAGCAGTGGCGGCGGGAAACTGGAATGCTGTCAGTAGTGTCTAAGATGGTGATTCATCCAGCATATCAACGGATTATTGGTATGGGGCAGCCCGTGGTGCCACTCCTTTTAAGGGAACTAGAACGAGAGCCGGATCATTGGTTTTGGGCACTGCAAGCAATTACGGGAGAGAATCCTGTTCAGCCAGCACAACGCGGCAATTTGGAGGAGATGGCGGCAGCTTGGCTAGGGTGGGGTAGAGAGCATGGCTACCGATGGTAGGTTGGAGAGCTACAAGGAAAGCGAGTTTCCCAACCTTTTAGCAACAGGTTATCGTGTCGCCAGCCCAACTTCACGGGCTTATAACTGTTTTGCTTGGGCAGCAGGAGATTGCGATCGCTGGTGGAATCCGTTGGAGCCAGAGAATTCGTATTACTGGGTGGAAGATGTTCCTGCGGAGTTGACGATCGCAGCGTTTGTTCAAGCCTATGGGACGTTGGGATTTATCCTCTGTGATCGTTCGGATCTTGAGGCGGGGTTTGAGAAGATTGCGCTGTATGCGAC
>JBBSHC010000346.1:0-4834 GCA_038253425.1 Leptolyngbyales cyanobacterium
CCTGCGCGATGTGGTGAATGCCATTCCCTATGCTGCGATGCAACGGGGCTTGTTGACCGTCTCCCAGGAGAACAAGCAGAACGTTTTCTCTGGTCGCATTATGGAAATGGAAGGACTGCCCGACCTGAAGCTAGAGCAAGCCTTTGAACTGACGGATGCGACCGCAGAACGCTCTTGCGCTGGCTCCACCATCAAGCTGAGTATCGACACGGTAGCGGAATACCTGCGATCGAACGTTGCCCTCCTAAAAAACATGGTGGCACGGGGCTATGGCGATGCCCGCACGATCCTCCGCCGCGTTGCCAAAATGGAGCAATGGCTGGCAAACCCCAGCCTGATGTCTGCTGACCCCGATGCCGAGTATGCCGAGATCATTGAGGTTGATCTGGATCAGATTACGGCACCGATCGTTGCGGCTCCCAACGATCCCGATAACGTGAAGCTGATGTCTGAATGCGCGGGCGATCCCGTCCATGAGGTCTTCATCGGCTCCTGCATGACCAACATTGGACACTACCGCGCCGCTGCCAAAGTGCTGGAAGGTGCAGGACCCGTCAAAGTGCGCCTCTGGATCTGCCCTCCCACCCGCATGGACGAAAAACAATTGCGCGAAGAAGGGATGTACGGCATTTTTGCAGCCGCTGGAGCCAGAACCGAAATGCCGGGATGTTCGCTCTGCATGGGCAACCAGGCGCGGGTAGCAGACGGCACCACGGTTTTTTCAACTTCCACGCGGAACTTCAACAACCGCATGGGCAAGGGCGCGCAAGTTTACCTCGGCTCGGCAGAACTGGCGGCAGTCTGTGCGCTGTTGGGCAAAATCCCCACGCTGGAGGAATATATGGCGATCGTCACCAAAAAGATCGATCCCTTTGCTGCCGACCTCTACCGCTACCTCAACTTCGACCAGATCGCCGATTTTGAAGATGAGGGTCGCGTGATTCCCCTCGACGAAATGCCTCGGATTGAAGACATTCTGGGAATGCCAACCGCCGCCGCACACTAAAGCGGCAATAAAGCCGGAACGACTGCCATGAAAGAAATTTGCTTCACAAAGCATGCCGTAGAAGATTGCCTTGAGCATGGTACAGATAAGGCGGAGTGTTGGTGAAGCGATTCAAATTGGCAGTCAAGAACTACCAAAGAAGGGCAGGATTCTCTCTTGGCAAATGTTCAGTTCAACCGAGCATGTCAGGGGCGATTAAGCAGGTTGCCCATGTAGGTTTGCTATTAGCGCCAAAGTACCCATTTACCTGCACTAACTGAGTTGTAAGGGATCTGCGGGTTAATAGTGTACCAACAAGCCCGGTTTCGACTACGCTCAACCTTCAATGCTGGCGAGTTGAGCGCAGCCGAAACTCAAGCCACTGGTACTTTATCTTCATGCAAGTCCCTAAGAATTAGCGCTTCAGATCCCCAACTTTTTGGAAAAAGCGGGGCTCTTGCTCTCACTGAGTTGACGTTGATGAAATTTTACGCAGGCATTGATTTTGGCACATCTGGGGCGCGCCTTGCCGTTATAAATGCTGAGGCGCAACTTTGCCAGCAACTAAGCTACGGGTTTGAGATGGTAGCGGCTAGAGGTTGGCAGGAGACGTTGTTTGCGCTGTTAGAGGGGATCGATCGCAAGTATCGCCACAAACTAGCCGCGATCGCCATCAATGGCACCTCCTCTACCGTATTGCTGTGTGATGAAAAGGGGCAACCAATTACTGAGCCGCTTCTTTACAACGACGATCGTGCTGCTTCAGCCGTCGATACTTTAAAGCAATTGTTTGCTCAGGAACGTTACGCCCATGCGCCCTGCCGCGACACAGTGCTGAGTGCCACATCCAGCCTGGTCAAACTATTGTGGTGGCGTCGGCAGCCGTTTTTTTCGCAGGCACGTTTTTTACTGCATCAGGCAGATTGGTTAGCCTTTTTGCTGCATGGACAGTTGGGTTTGAGTGATTATCACAACAGTCTGAAACTGGGCTACGATGTCGTGCGGCTCAGCTATCCCGACTGGATAAAATCACTGTCGATCGCGCCGCTATTGCCTCAGGTGGTGGCTCCGGGAACCCGTATTGGCTCAGTGAAAGCCGCGATCGCTACCCGGTTTGAGCTACCGCTCGATTGCGCTGTCTGTGCAGGCACCACCGATAGCATTGCCGCCTTCATTGCTAGTGGCGCAACAGACGCGGGAAAGGCTGTAACCTCGCTCGGCTCGACGCTGGTACTAAAGTTACTGAGCCAAACGCCTGTTGAAAACGGAGCCTATGGCATTTACAGTCATCGGTTGGGCGATCGATGGTTGGTGGGTGGTGCTTCCAATACAGGTGGAGCGGTTTTACAGCAGTTTTTTACTGCTGCTGAATTGGCGCACCTGAGCGATCGCATTCCCCTCGATCAAGAAAGTGCGCTCGACTATTACCCGTTGACAAAGCCAGGTGAGCGCTTCCCTGTGAATGATCCGCACCTCAAACCACGCTTAGAGCCACGCCCTACTGATCCCGCTCTCTTTCTACACGGACTGTTAGAAAGCATGGCACGCATTGAGGCAATCGGTTATGCACTGCTGCAAACGTTAGGAGCGACTCCGTTGACGCAGGTTTATACAGCCGGAGGTGGCGCAAACAATGCGGTTTGGAGCGCTCTTCGTGCCCGGCATCTGGGGGTGCCAGTCGTGCGATCGCAGCAGACTGAGGCAGCGTATGGCACAGCACTGCTGGCATTAAACGGACCCTTTCCTCAAGCCCAATTGCCTCAAGTCCATTTGTCTCAAGCCCAATTGCCTCAGAACAAAACTACGGCTTACTAATGGCGCGATCGCGTACTCGTTTTTGTGTTGCCAGAGTATTTCGTTCCCAAAAAACGCCGTCGGTATAACCCTGCACTGCCTGACTAAGAGTGGCTAACTCCAGTCTCTTTTCGGTGAGAAGGCAATACTCCTCATCCAATTCGATACCCAAATAGCGCCTGCCCAGTTTCTTTGCCACCACAGATGTCGTGCCACTACCCAAAAAGGGATCAAAAACCATCTCCCCTGGCTGTGTGCTTGCCAGAATGAGCTTGGCGAGGAGCTTTTCGCTTTTTTGCGTCGGGTGGTTCGTGTTCTCTGCCATCGACCAAAAGGGAATGGTGATGTCAGTCCACAGATTGGAAGGGTGGGTATCTCGAAAGTTACCGTTCTGGGTTTGCTGCCAATCCTTTGGGCGACCATCCGCTTGTCGGTAAGGTGCCACCACCTTACGCCGCAGTTTCACAGTCTCGACGTTAAAGGTATAGCGATCGGACTGGGTACAGAACCAAATGTCCTCGCTGGCGTTCTTCCAGTTAGCGCGGGCACCCCGTCCTTTTTCGCGCTCCCAGGTAATGCGATTACGGACGATAAAGTGCGCCGATGCCGCCGCAAAAATAGAAACCGAGGAGAACCAATCGCCACAAAGATAAATGGATGCCGTTGGCTTCAGCAGAGGATTGAGTCGGGCAAGCAGTTCACTTAACCAGAGGGTATAGTCCTGCACGGTCTGCCGAGCGAAGCGTTGCCCGTTAAATTCTTTGTTGAGGTTATAAGGTGGGTCAAGAATGAGTAAATCTACAAAACCAGGCGGCAACCGATCGACCCAGTGAAGACAATCGCCATAGAGCGTGCCCTGCGGCGGTGCTGTAAAGCCTGAAGCGGGCGATCGCTCAATGAGTCGAGGACGTAGACGGGCGCGGTCTGCCGTGGTTAGCTCTATGGTGCGGTTCATGGGTGCCCGTGGCAGCAGCGGTACATGCTCAGCTTGATGGTGCGATCGGTCATTTTGCCCTAACGCCTCCCCCTCCGGTTCACCCTGCCAGTCCTGCTTCGATTGTCCATCCATCACGCACTGAGTCCCGTTTGGCTTCGTCCAATTATTACCCAGACTGGCTCAAAGGGCACATCAATTTCGTTGTAGTGCTGGTTCTCTTAATCTGGAGCGAAGAATGCCTTAATAAGCAACACTGCTCGATCGGCAGATCAGCCCTGCGATCGCTGCACTACTAAAGCGGCAATTGAATGATAAACGTGGTGCCCTCTCCCAAAGTGGAAGCAAAACTGAGCGTTCCCCCATGTTTTTTGGTAATGATTTGGTAGCTGATTGACATCCCCAATCCCGTGCCTTTGCCGACTGCTTTCGTTGTAAAAAAGGGATCAAAAATGCGGTTGCGAATGGCGTCTGGCATCCCAGGTCCATTATCTGCAATTTCGATTTGTACCTGCTGAGCCTCTGTAATCAACGTGCGAATAACAATTTGACTAGCTGTGTCAGGAGCAAGAGATTCGTTGTTAGTTTCTTCTAAGGCATCAATGGCATTCGCCAGCATGTTCATAAACACCTGATTAAGCTGTCCGGGGTAGCACTTGATGAGCGGCAAAGCGCCATAATCCTTGATCACTTCAATGGCTGATCGCTTTGATGTTGCCTTCAAACGGTGCTGCAAAATCATGAGCGTGCTGTCGATGCCCTCATGAAGATCCACGGCTTTTAACTCGGCTTCGTCCATGCGGGCAAAATTACGCAAGGACAATACAATTTGGCGAATGCGCTCAGTGCCAACCTTCATTGACTCCAGCAGCTTGGGCAGGTCTGCCAGCAAAAACTCCAGATCGATTGCAGTGGCAGCCGTCTGAATTGCCTGCGGCGGTTGCGGGTAGTGCGTCTGGTAGAGCTGTACAAAGTCTCGTAGATCTTGAGCGTAATCCTGAACGTACTTAAGGTTGCCGTAAATAAAGTTGACTGGATTATTGATTTCATGCGCCAGCCCTGCCACTAACTGACCCAGCGACGCCATTTTTTCCGTCTGGAGATAATGCGTGTAGTTCTGA
>JBBSHC010000347.1:0-4832 GCA_038253425.1 Leptolyngbyales cyanobacterium
TAATAAGCGGCGTCGGCTCGGTGGTAATCGTTAAGTTCATAACCCTAAATGATGCTCTCTAAAGCTTAGTTTATGTCCGCCAATCAGCAAGTAGCTTTCTGTTGTGCCCGCTAAATTTCTGATTGACGAAAACTTTAAGGGCGCGATTGTACGAGGACTGCTTCAGCAATCACGGCTAGATTGTATCCGGGTACAAGATGTCGGTTTGCTGGGAGCGAGTGATGCAATTATTTTGGAGTGGGCAGCAAAAGAAGGACGAATTCTACTTACTCATGACGTTCACACGATTACAAAATACGCGTATGAGCGCTTGACCGCAGGATTAGCTATGTCCGGTGTCATTGAGGTTAAACAAGGTGCATCAGTTGGTCAAGTCATTCACGACATTGTACTCTTAGCGGAGTTTGAAGAAGACTGTCAAGGACAAGTTCTTTACTTACCGTTGTGAGCAAGCAGTCGATTGAGCATTGATGGAGTAGGCACACTTAGCAGCATCGAAAGCATTCGAGCTTGAGCTACTCTCGTCATGTTGCTGAATCAGGCGATTACTCCGGTTGTACCTGTAGATTAAGTTGTTCTTGCTCTAGCCGTTGCTTTCATTATCGTTCAGCCTCAATGCTTGCCTCTGGCAGAATCAGCATCGCATCGCCAAATGAGTAGAAGCGGTAGTGTTCAGCGATCGCTACCTGGTATAAATCCAGCAAGCGCTGTCGTCCAATCAAAGCGCTCACCATCATCAGTAAGCTAGACTTTGGCAGGTGAAAGTTGGTCATCAACCCGTCGATGACTCGCCACTGATAGCCTGGGTAGATAAAGAGATTAGTTTTGCCGCAGAAGGGCTGGAGTGTGCCGCTTTGGGCAGCCGTTTCGAGCGATCGTACCACCGTTGTGCCCACCGCAATAATCTGTCCCCCTCTGGCTTTGGTGGCTTGAATTTGCTCTACCGTGGCGGGCGGCACCTCAACCCATTCCGCGTGCATCGCGTGGTCTGTAATCGTCTCTGCTTCCACTGGACGAAAGGTGCCCACACCCACATGCAGGGTCACAAACGCCTGCTCAATGCCCTGCGCCTGCAACTGTTGCAGCAGAGCGGGGGTAAAGTGCAAGCCAGCAGTGGGAGCCGCAACGGCTCCGGGGCAATCGGCATAAACAGTTTGGTACTGGTCAGGTTCAGCCTCGCTGTGTGTAATGTAAGGCGGCAACGGCACTTGTCCCAAGCGGTCAATCCATGCGTCCAGCGAAGTTCCGGGCGGTACATCAAATTGCAACACTCGTCCCCCTGTCGCCGCATCGATCGCTACAACCGTTGCGCTTAACTCTCCTAGCTTCTGACTTCTGACTTCTGACTTCTGACTTCTGGCTTCTGCCTCCTGCTCTCCAAAGATAATTGTCGCTCCCAGTTTCAATCGCCGTCCTGGTTTAACCAGCGCCAGCCATCGGTTCGCTGATTGATCAGCAGGCTCTGCTTGTGGCTCTAGCAGCAACACCTCTACAGGTAGCCCATCGGGTTTGTGCCCATACAGCCGTGCTGGAATGACCCGCGTATTGTTCAACACCAGTAAATCGCCCGATCGCAACAGGTGGGGCAAATCACGCACGATCGCATGACAATGCTGCACGCAATCCTTAACAACTAGCAGGCGCGCCTGGTCGCGAGGCACGCAGGGCATTTGGGCAATCTGATCATCAGGCAGAGTGTAGTCGTAAGCAGCAAGGAGGCGATCGGCATTCATGGCAATTGCGAATTGGGTGGAAACCCGCGTCAGGACGGGTGCTTTTCCCCTGGTATACAGTGAGACATTTAGTGAACTATAGACAGTGTAAGCGTCTGCTTGTCTGGAAGACTGTTATGGACTATCTCTATCACCTTTCAAATGCAACCCTCACATTGAGAGTGGTCGAGCATTTGCATCACTCTGCTCGGCTTCCAGTGCGCTTTATGACGGTCATCCATCAGATCGATGGCTGGATTATCAAAGTCAAGATGAGCCGTTACCTGACCCCCTCCGAGCATGGAGATTTCCGAGCCTACATGCATGAGTTGAGCATTCCCTGCGATCCGGGTATTCGAGTACAGATGGCGCTTTGGGGACTAGAAACTGGACAATCACCCGTTGATGTCATGCATCGGTATCAGGTGGCAGTGGTATCTCACGGCACTCCCGATCGTGAAGAAATCGAAGAATTTCGTCAGCAGTTTGTGCAGGGATTAGGCTACTGTCCCGAAACGTTAGCGTAAACAGTAAGGACGAGGGCTAGAGGATCACACCTTGGCAAACAAATTTGCCTCTACACCGACACAGACGTTCATGTAGAGGCAGTTTCCACCGCCCCCTGACGTGTGAAAGCCTTCAGTTTACTCAAGCACGATCGACTAGCTGCGTCACAAGTGCTCAATCAAGGGTGAAGGCAGCAGAAATATAGTCTTGTAAGGTCAACTGGTAGTCTCTTACAGCCGTTGCAGTTGGGTCAGCCTGGGAAACGGCTGTAGTAAGGGACGGGCGACAGCATACCAGCGCGACATCAAACTGACAGGGTAACTCTGCCCAGGCGGGATGCTTAGATAGAAACAGTTGAGCGGTTTTCCATAGCTTCGCTCGTTTGCGGGTGGTAATTGCTAACGCCCCATCACTATCCCAATTTCCCTGACTGCGCGTTTTGACTTCTACAAATGCCAGGGCAATCGGTTGGGTTGGCACGGTCGGCGACGGTTGACCAATGACGAGATCGAGTTCGCCCCAGCGGCAATGCCAGCGCTGCTGCAAAATCAACCAGCCTCGATCGCAGAGCCATTGGGCTACAAAGGCTTCACCTGCCGCACCGGGATTAGAGTCGCGAAGGAAGCGGGTGAGATGGTCTTGGGGCATGGTTTGAAAGTGTGGCGATCGAGTGGATTTAGAATGTAATTTTTTCGGTGGCAAGTAGCAGACCCTTCATACCGTTAGTGCCTTCCGGCTCAGCCGCCTGCTTCAGCATCGACAATCCAACTGCTAAAAGCACCAAACGCAAGCTAAAATTACCAAACGCAATACCGCTCACTGTTTCGGTTTGCTGCGCTCAATCCAGAAGCGTAACGCATTCAGGTAGGATCGAGATGGTAGCGATCGAGCAAACAGACAGCGCTACTGGTAACGGTTATAGGGTTCGGTATTAGCATTGACCATGAGCAACAGACGAACAGGCACCATGTTGACCCACCATCGAAACGGCTGGATCGCAAATGTCTTAAAACTGGTTCACGTTCAGGTTTGGCAACCGCCACTATTAGCGATCGTGGTCAGTTTTCTCCTTTGGAGTACAGCCATTGTTAGCATGTGGGGATGGAGTACTACCGCCGTTCTAGCCGAAGACTACAACAAAGATTTTTTGCTGGGTGCCGATTTTTCAAGCAAAGATTTGACCGACTCTAGTTTTACCAAAGCAAACCTGCGGGGCAGTAACTTTAGCCACAGTGACTTGCGCGGCGTAAGTTTTTTTGGTGCCAATCTAGAAGGCACAAATTTTGAAGGCGCTGATCTCCGTAACGCCACATTGGATACAGCACGGTTTACCGAGGCAAACTTGACGAACGCAAACCTGGAAGGAGCCTTTGCCTTTAACGCTAAGTTTGATGGCGCGATCGTGGAAGGCGCTGATTTTACCGATGTCGATGTGCGGCAAGATGCTCAAGCGTTACTGTGCAAGCAAGCAAAAGGAAAAAATCCTGTTACGGGACGCGAAACGCGATCGACGTTGAACTGTAAAGCTTAACGTGCGTGCTGAACTGTAGAGCCTAAACTCATGGTTTTTGTAGCGGTTTGCACTAACGGTTTTAGGCTTCACGCTGGAGTGCTGATAGCTAGTTTTTCAAGGCATATCTGTATCTAACGGCTCAGGTTGCGAAGGCAGAGGTACAGGATCATAGCCGCCTGGATGAAACGGATGGCAGCGACAGATACGCCGTGTAGCTAACCAACTTCCTTGTAAAGCACCAAAGCGATCGACAGCCTCCAGCGCATACTGCGAACAGGTCGGCTGAAAGCGACACGCTGGCGGAAACAACGGCGAAAGAAAAACCCGGTAGCCGCGAATTAGCCCCATCAACAAGATTTTCATACTGCCAGTTTATCGCGGTGCGGGGCAATCATTTTGATTTTTAACTCCTAACAAATGATTAATAGCAGAGAGCTTGAAACTAAGCACCGTGGATTAAATAACCTATAATTCTGGCTTGGCAGTGTAGTTCCATTGGGGCAAGGTTTGGTCGAACATAATTTTCATCGTCGATTTGAAGTTTTCAGCGACTTTTCGATCGGTCTGATACGGCTTATCGAGAATCGTTGCCAATACCTTCAGTCCAGTCTGCGTGCTCGTCGTTGCAATTAAATCTTGCAGCAGTTGCACACTGTGCATAATCACCCCCTGACAAACACGAGCTACATGGGGAAACAAGCGAAGTTCATACTCCTTCGGCGGGGCAAAGCCCTACGGGTTGTACTTAGACAAATAGGGCGGATAGTGGGCAATGCGAATTTCAACGCCTAGGGCATGTCATCAAAGAGTTAAACTGGCATTGGCGATGCCTGAGCTGAGCGAACCAAAACGACCATGACGACTCGACGTTAGGCGATGCGAGCTGCCCAGTGGGAGCGGCTCAAAGACTGGCTGCCCGGACGCAAAGGATCTGTCGGTGTCATTGCGAAAGACAAGCGCTTGTTGATCGCAGCGGTGTGGTAGCGTTACCGCGCTGGGATGCCCTGGCGAGACTTGCCCACCCGCTTCGGTGACTTCCGTGTCGTGCCCACGCGCTGGAGTCGGTGGTCAAAAACCGGAGTGTGGGAGCGGGTGTTGCA
>JBBSHC010000348.1:0-4829 GCA_038253425.1 Leptolyngbyales cyanobacterium
GCCAGCAACTGCTTTTGTCCCCCTGAAAGGTTGGTGCCTCGTTCCCGCAAAGGCGTATCGTAACCCTGGGGCAATTGCTCAATCAAGCGATCGACGTTGGTGCGGTGCGCCGCCGATTGAATCGCTTCAAAGGGATAGGTTTCGCCTAACGTAATGTTGCTCTTTACGTCGCCAGCGAAGACAAAGCCATCTTGCAGAATCACGCCCATGTGACGACGCAGCTCTGTTTGCGGCAGATCGCGAATATCAACGCCATCGACGAGAATGCGCCCCTCTGTCGCTTCATACAAACGACTCAGCAAGCGAATGATGGAGCTTTTACCTGCACCCGTCGGTCCTACAAGCGCCACCTTTTCACCAGGACGAATGGTGAAATTTAAGTCTTGCAGCACGTATTCGCCCGTTTTGTAGGCAAAGCAGACCTGCTCAAACCGGATTTCTCCCGTCGCCACACCGGGACTCACATCCAGCGTTTTGGGGTGTTCGGGATCGCGAATGTCGATCGGCTCGTTGAAAATATCACTCACCCGCTCTACGGCAGTAAAGCCTGCTTGAATGGCGGTGAATTTTTCGGCAAACTGGCGCAGTGGATCAAAGAGGCGCTGGGCAAACAGGATAAAGGTCGAAAGCTGCCCCAGATTCAGTGTTTTGCCAAAGACAAACTGTCCCCCCACCCAGAGCACCGCCGCGATCGCTGCTAACGAAATCCACTCCAGCGTGGCAGAAATTGCCGAATCGTGAAAGATAGTTTTGTCAACCTCTTTGATATAGCGCTGGTTGACCGTGCGAAAAAGGTCGGCGTTAAAGGCTTCACGGCGGAACAATTGCACTACGCCAATGCCGACAATATTCTCTTGCAGCATAGAGTTCAGCGCCGACAGCTCTTCTCTGGCTTTGTAGTTTGCTTTGCGGTACTGCTGCTGAAAGTAGATGATCAACGCAGTCGCGGGAATCAGCATCGCGGTGAGCAAGAACGCTAACTGCCACTGCTGCAAAAACATGGCGATCGCCAGCACCACGATCGAGAACAAGTCGCCCAAGATGCCGATCGCGCCTGTTGAAAACACATCACCCAACGCTTCTACATCACTGGTTAAGCGAGTAATTAAGCGTCCTACAGGGGTGCGATCGAAGAAACGCATTGCCAGCGACGTGACATGGTGGAACAGATCCTCGCGGATGTCTGCCGTAATGCGTTGCCCCATCTTCTGCACTAAAAAACTCTGCCGTGCATCAAAAACCGTCCGCAGAACTAACGTCAGCAACAGCAAGCCTGCCAGAACGTTGATGCCGTTGGTTAGAGGCATTTGTCGCAGAAACGTCCAGGTTGTCGGCTCCTGACGAATGAGAGAAATCGCTTCACCGATGAGAATCGGCTGCATGGCTCCCGCGATCGCGGTGGGCACCAACAGCAGAAAGGAAAGCAGCAACAAGCGCTTGTCACGTAGTCCGTAGTCAGCCAAGCGTAAAAATAAGCGCCAGTCTGTTTCTCGCACGCGGGGCTTGGGTTGAGTCTCTGGAGCGATCGAGCCAGTCATAGTAAGTTGCAAAGGATACGCTTTCCAACTGTAGCGTAGTCGCTTTGGCGACTAAAAGACTCCTGACGTTGTACGTCTTGAGGGAAAGCTAAAATGCCATCTTCAGTCTCTTTGTGGCAGAATTAGATTCCCAGAATCATCCCTGATTTGGCTGGGTTGCATCTGAAAATAGTGAAATGAACCGTCTTTCATCGGCTTAACCATTTCGGAACCTTAGGTGCCTGCTTCTTCCCATCCCAAAAACCTCATTCTGGTTGTAGATGATGCACCAGCAATGGTCGATACCCTATCAGAGTCCTTAGGCTGTGCAGGGTATGAAATTCACGTAACCGTTAACGGCTTTACTGTTCTCGAAGTTGCCCAGCGTGTTGTACCTGACCTGATTTTGCTTGATCTGAAGCTGCCCAAAAGTGACGGTTACAAGCTTTGTCAGCAGTTGAAAGCGAACGCCCAGACGCAACTGATTCCTGTAATCTTTGTCATTGGAGACGCTCAGGTTGGGGATAGAGTGAGAGCTTTTGAAGTCGGTGGGGCTGATTATATCGTCAAGCCATACTCATTACAGGAGTTGTTAGCACGCATCAAGAACCAACTCAGCATCCGAGATTTGCAGAAAAAACTCCTGGAACAGCAAGCCTATCGTTTATTCCAGACCAAGGGCGCAACCCCTTTACTGGCAAGTTTGCAAAAGCAACTGCACCAGCAATCGCAAATGTTGCAAGCAAAAAACTGGCAACTTCAGCAGGAAATCTGTGAGCGTCAGCAGGCACAGGAAGACCTCAAGGTAGAGCAGGAAAAGTCTGAGCAGTTGCTACTAAATGTTTTACCGCGTGCTATTGCCAATCGGTTGAAACAAGAGCAGGGCGTTTTGGCAGAACGGTTTGACGAGGTGACGATTCTGTTTGCAGACATTGTGGATTTCACGCCCCTGTCTGCCCGCCTGACCCCTTTGGCATTGGTACAGTTACTGAATCAAATTTTTTCTACCTTTGATCGTTTAGCGGAGCAGTATGGTCTAGAAAAAATTAAAACCATTGGCGATGCTTACATGGTGGCTGGTGGGGTACCTGTAGCCCGTAACGATCATGCCGTGGCGGTGATGGAGATGGCGATCGCTATGCGGCGAGAGGTGAAACAGTTTGTACAGGATGACGGCAGACCCATTCAGCTTCGCATTGGTATCAATACGGGGACGGTCATTGCTGGAGTGATTGGCGTCAGCAAGTTTAGCTATGACCTCTGGGGCGATGCCGTGAATATTGCGAGTCGTATGGAATCTCAGGGATTACCAGGCAGAATTCAGGTGACGGAAGCAACCTACCAGCGTTTGTGCGATCGCTATGCCTTTGAAAATTGGGGTGCCATCACAATTAAGGGGAAAGGAAAGATGACAACCTATTTGCTGATCGGTCGCAAAGAGTGTCTTTAAAGTAGCTTTAGCGACTCAGTACTCCTCACTCTTGTAGGGCACCGCGCCAGGGAGAAGCCCATGCCAACAGAGACGCGTTTCGTGCCTACCATAGGTTTTCAGCGGTTAGCGGTCAGCTTTTTGCTAAGCGGGACCGTGGCTAACACATTTGAACGTTGCTGTAAGTTGTAAAACCCTTTACCTTCTACCTTTTGCCTTTCACCCCCACTGCCACTCAATTAGGAAGACTGTTTACATACAAACCTTTAATGTGCTATTTTGTTTGTATACGAAATGTATGACCTAGTATATTTCAACGAGGAACGACTATCATGATTACAGTTCGCAAATCTGAAGACCGGGGACATGCTAACCACGGCTGGCTGAACTCCTATCATTCGTTCTCATTCGCTAACTACTACGACCCTCAGCACATGGGTTTTCGCAGCCTGCGAGTGATCAATGAAGACGCGATCGCTCCAGGCGGCGGTTTTCCTACCCATCCCCACCAGGATATGGAAATTATTACCTATGTTGTGTCGGGTGCCGTTGCCCACAAAGACAGCATGGGTAATGCAGCAACGATCGGCGCAAGTGGCGTGCAACGCTTTTCGGCTGGTACTGGTATCGCTCACAGCGAGTTCAACCCCTCCAATGTAGAACCGCTACATCTCCTGCAAATCTGGCTTTTGCCAGACCAGCAAGGCATCACGCCAAGCTACGAACAAAAAGAATTTCCAGCCGAAGCGAAACGTGGGCAATGGCGCACGATCGCTAACCGAGACGCTAGGGACGGTGCGGTTAAAATTCATCAAGATGCTGCCCTCTACGCCACCATTTTGGAGCCGGGTGAGCGACGCGACTATACACTGTCAGCCGATCGCCATGCCTGGGTACAGGTGGTGCATGGAGAAGTAATGCTCAATGGCACATTGCTCGATAAGGGCGATGCAGCGGCAGTTAGCCAGGAGACGACGTTGCAAATTGAAGCAAACACCGATGCCAAAATTTTGCTCTTTGATCTGGCTTAAGCATAAAAAGAGTGGAGATGTTCTCACCCAGCGTCTCTATCTCCAAGAGGACTGACGCAAAGATCCCCGACTTCTAGGCTGGGGTAGGCTTTATGGCTGAGTTTCAAGCAGAAGGCGGGGATCTAAACACTTTGCGCTTAAGTCTTGTCTAACCAAAAAACTAAAAAAGCTCTACTAAAAACAGTTGGAGGTGGCACGATGATTCCGGTAACAGGTCTAAACCACGCCGTGCTGTATGTGCGGGAATTAGAGCGATCGCTCGCTTTCTACAAAGCAATCTTTGGCTTTACCGAGGTCGATCGACCGCATCCGCAAATGGCATTTTTACGCGCCACTGGTTCGCAGAATCATCACGATCTCGGTCTGATGGCAATTGGAGCCAACGCCATATCGCCTCAACCCGGCACAGTGGGACTTTACCACCTGGCATGGGAAGTACCCACGATCGAAGATCTTGCAACTGCCATTCAGGTCTTGCAACAAGCAGGCTACGCGAGGGGTGCCAGCGATCACGGTGCCGCTAAATCAGTCTATGGTGAAGACCCGGACGGTAACGAATTTGAAATTTTGTGGCGTGCTCCCCGCGCTGCCTGGGGCGAATTTGAACACCGAGCCGTGACGCGATCGCTCAACCTACCCCGTGAGTTAGAGCGGTTTGGGCAGAAAGAGACTCAAGGGTTAAAAGCTAAAGGCTAAAGGCTACAATTCAAAACTCAACACTAGTGGCTGTCATCAATTAGCCGTAGAAGCCTTATTAATCAGGGATTTCAAGCTTTATAACTATTCGGCTATGAAAGGCTAAAAGCCTACTCCTGAAAGGGTTATGGATTTAATTGATGACACGCTCTAGGC
>JBBSHC010000349.1:0-4828 GCA_038253425.1 Leptolyngbyales cyanobacterium
AAGCAGTCAAACGTCTATCTCAAGACTGCCGCAGACAGCATCCCGAAATTCCCTGGACAGCGATCGCCGGGATGCGAGACAACCTCATCCACAATTACGATGATGTTGATCTTGATGAGGTGTGGCAAACCGCTGAACGGGACATCCAGACTTACTGACGCGCTTGGAACCGCTTCTGCCCCCGCACTGACCGCTAGGACTTTGTCGGCAGCACGTAGGAACCGAACTTTGGCTCATAAAGTCGATCGCGATCGCCCCAAGTCGCCAACCTATAATACAAATGTCCTGAGTCGTCAGTCAGAGTCATTGAGTGAACGCACCGCGCCAACCATCAGGAACGTATCAGGCTCCACCCGTGGAGTCCCTGCAAGGCGTGGTCGAACGGCTGACTTACCATTCCGAAGAGTCAGGGTACACCGTCGCTCGGCTCAAAGCACCCCGCACCAGCGAACTTGTTACCATTACAGGCAACTTTGCCAACATCCAGGCAGGACAAACCCTGCAACTGCACGGCACCTGGAAAGACCATCCCAAATTTGGGGCGCAGTTCCAGGTCACGCAGTACCAGGAAACCAAACCCGCCACCATCACCGGGATGGAAAAGTATTTAGGCAGCGGCTTGATTAAGGGCGTGGGTCCCGTCACCGCCAAACGCATCGTTGCCCACTTCGGTCTGGAAACGCTGGAGATCATTGAACACCAGATTGATCGCCTGGTAGAAGTCCCTGGCATTGCCCAGAAGCGCGTGAAGCTGATTCAGGCTGCCTGGGTGACGCAAAAAGCGATTAAGGACGTAATGCTGTTTCTGCAAAGTCACGGCGTTTCTACCACCTATGCGGTCAAAATCTATAAGCAGTATGGGGATGCCGCGATTGCCACCGTCACACACAATCCTTATCAACTGGCAACCGATGTCTATGGCATTGGCTTTGTCACTGCCGACGCGATCGCCCGCAATCTCGGCATTGCCCCCAGCTCTGAGTTTCGCTACCGGGCGGGTATGCTGCACGTCTTGGGCGAAGCGTCTGAGGAGGGACACTGTTTTTTACCAGGGGATGCACTGGTCGATCGCGTCGTCAAGCGACTGGCGATTGCGGACCATTGCCCCAATCCCGAACAGGTGTCCACTTTAAGCCAGCAAATGGTGGTCGAGGGAGAGTTGATCAAGACTGAAACCCCGATCGCCGGACTGGGGCAATTTGGGTACTATGCACCGCCCTTTTTTGCGGCTGAACAAAAACTGGCAGAGCGGGTACAACAACTGCTGAAGCAGCCGCTTGAAGTCGATGCTGCCCGTGTGCAACGTTGGCTCGACCGCTTTGTAGAGACGACGGGCACGCCCCTTTCGGAGCAACAGCGACATGCCGTGGCAATGGCAGCGAGTGAGCGAGTGCTGATTCTTACCGGTGGACCCGGCTGTGGCAAGACCTTTACGACCCGGACGATCGTGGCGCTCTGGAAAGCGATGGGTCAGTCGATCGCCCTTGCCTCACCCACCGGACGAGCCGCACAGCGCTTGAGCGAGATGACCGGGCAGGAAACCAAAACGGTGCATCGGCTGCTGGAATTTGACCCTAAAACCATGAAGTTCAAACGCGATGTGGACAATCCCATCCCGGCACAGGCGATCGTGGTGGATGAAGCCTCCATGCTCGATCTCTTTCTGGCAAACTCGCTGCTGAAAGCGATTGCGCTGGAGGCCCAACTGCTGCTGGTGGGCGATACCGATCAACTGCCCAGCGTCGGTCCCGGCTCGGTCTTGCAGGACTTAATCGCATCTGGAAAAATTCCGGTGGTGCGCCTCACGCAGGTGTTCCGGCAGGCGCAGGCGAGTCACATTGTGAGCAATGCTCACCGGATTAACCAGGGACAATACCCGCAACTTGAACCCGTGTCGCACACACCGCAGTCCGATTGTCTGTGGCTGGGTGCCCCCGAACCAGAAGACGGTGTGCAGGGGATTCAGGACTTAAGTACCGACTTGTTGCCCGCTCTAGGCTTTGATCCAGCTACCGATGTCCAGGTGCTTTGTCCCATGACACGGGGCGCGGTGGGCACCCGTAATCTCAACGCCGTTTTGCAACAGCTCATCAATCCACCGAGTCCTGCTAAAGCCGAGTTGCTTCGGGGCGGGATGACCCTACGAGTGGGCGATCGCGTCATCCAAAAAGTCAACGACTACGATCGGGAAGTATTCAATGGTGATTTGGGCGTGATTGCCGCGATCGATGTGGAAGAGCAGGACGTGACGGTAAACTTTGCCGAGCGCTCGGTCAGTTACGATTATGCCGATCTTAACGAAATCGCGCTGGCGTGGGCAGTGACGATTCACAAAAGCCAGGGCAGCGAATATCCCGTCGTGATTCTGCCGATCTATATGCAGCACTACCTGATGCTGTCGCGTAATCTCCTTTACACCGGGTTAACTCGTGCCAAACAACTGGCGTTGGTGGTCGGTACCCAGAAGGCGATCGCTCTAGCAGTACGCCAGGTGAAAGACCAACAGCGCTATACACTCTTGGATCAAAGGCTGTAAGAGCCGCGCTGATTGATCGTCATGTCAGAGTCTTTGCTAGCCAAGCGGTTCCAATGCAGGTGCTCTGCACGTAATGGGAGAGAGCCGATCGCAGAAAATTGTCACCGAAGAGGTTCTGGTAAACTCCTCGCATTCACCGTCTCCTTTCCTCTGACCGCTCTGGTTTAGATTAGTTGGACGAGTTGCATCGTCATGGCGATCGCCCTCACTTGTCTCGACTTTTCGCTGAGGTTCTGTTCTTAATCGGAATTTCCCCTTTCTCCTTTGCTTCCCTCACCCCAGCCTCGACCAAATAGGCGGCAAGATTTGCTACAGGTCTTCCCTGATTTTCAGCCCACGCTTCCAAATCAGAATAGATACCTTCAGGCAAACTCAAATTGACCCGCTTTCTAGACATATCTGTGTCTTGTATGACACCCATATCCTACTCCTTGGAAACATCGGGTGATCAAAAGTCACCCATTTGCGACCACGGGTGCTTTAACGGGGCTTTATTGGTGCTATTCTGGTAACCAGCCAGTATTAGCATTTTAGTTGGCGGAATTACTCAACATTCCCTTTAGCTGGAATCAAAGTCCCCCTCCTTGTCTTGCTTATGAACAACAATCCCCTTTTGCTTCCATCGATCGCCCTACCCAAGCCGCTGCCACTTTACTTGCCAGCACCACAGTTCCAGCTTGGGGACGGAGTGTATTGGCAGCATTGCCGCCCCGACTTTGGGCGCATCATCGGGGTGTGCTGGGCAGCCGAAAGTAGCGTCAAAATGGTTGGTTTTCATTACACGGTGCTGCTCGATCAGAACAGCCCCTCAAAACGGTTAGGGATCGACCTTGATTATGCGTTCCAAGACGACTTGGCACTCATGCAGCCGACGCGATCACCCGTTTGACTGTTGGCAGACAGATTTTTCACTCTTTATGCAGGCTTCTATGGCACGCCCCCTTTTAGAACAACAGTGGCAACTCTTTGAGCATTTGTATTTGCGCTGCCCACCCCCCTTAAATCCAGCCCAGTTTCTGGAAGCCTGGGACGTGTCTTATGCAGACTTAGCAAAGCTGTCAGGAGTCTCCCGCAGCACGATCGAACATTGGTTCAGCCAAAGCGCGTCGCACCGCGAACCATCGCTGCTACATCAGCGGCGGCTCTCTGCGATCGATCGCCTCTGGCGGCACATCGAGCACATCTCGCCTGAGCTCATTCAACTCTGGTGTGATTCTCATGCCAATCCTTTGAATAACCCAGATAATAGGCGCTAGACTTTTGGTGCTAGAGAGAAAAGCTGCTCAATCGGGTAATGGATTGAGCAGCTTAACTTTATACAGATGCCGGAGAAAGATCTGTGGGGGGATCAGCGTAGTGTTTGTAAATCGTTTCTGGGCTATTGCCGACCCATTTAGCTAGGGCAATAATCGCATTCATGCCCAGAGCAGTGAGTTGCACCGTAATGAACGTATGGCGACAAGCGTAGAATTTCAGATAGGTGCGAATCTTACGCTCATTAGCAAGTTGCAGGACGATGCCAGGTTGTCCATTGTAGTCAGCCGCTCCCCATATTTGGGACAGAGTGTTCATATTGATGCGGTTACCATCTGGGTTTGTGAAAACTAGATCGTTACGGTCTACACATCCAGACTTTAACGCCAGAAGTAAGTCAACTAAGCGCGGATCGACAACCGGGAACCATCGTTTCTCTCTAGTTTTTGTCGGTTTTACCGCGTCTACAGAAGGAGCATAGGCTCTCCGGATATACAACTTCCCAATGCTTGCTTCTGGATCAAAAGAAAAGTCTTTCCACCGTAGTTCAGCGGCTTCACCCGGACGGCAGCCAGTCAAGAACAGAAAAAGTATGACTGGAACCAAGTAGCTGTACCTGGAATTTTGAAACGCTGCAATGATGATTTCCCGCTCGGCAGTCATGAAGGATCGGGTATCTCTCAACGCTTCGAGATCACAGTCATCTGGCAAGTCCAACCCCTTCTTAGGTAACCGCTCTTTTGGCAAAATTTCTTTCGCCTCTTCACACATACCAGCGAAGGGATTTTTCTCTCCATAAGGACCAAGATCTCTCCTAATCGCCCAATTGATGCACTTTTCCAGCCGCGAAAAAAAGCGGGTAACAGTGTTAGGGCAGAAGTTTTCCGTCATCCAAGAATAAATCTCTTTAGGAGTCTCAGAGTTTGCTCTTTGAAGCATTTCCAAAAAACCATACTCATAATATTTCAGAAATGTGGTTGCTTCCACCGATCTCTTCTTGGCATTCGCATACTCCTGGGCAACCTGAATGAGCGAAAG
>JBBSHC010000350.1:0-4827 GCA_038253425.1 Leptolyngbyales cyanobacterium
AGTGATCAGTACTCAACGCCTAACTCGATCGACGCTCGTAATTCATCTCTGATTGCTGATAACTCTATGGCAACCTTAATTCATCCGACGGCAGTGATTCATCCGGGTGCTGATTTGCACCCAACGGTGCAGGTTGGACCGTATGCCGTTATCGGAGCGCGGGTGAAGGTTGGTCCAGAATCCACGATCGGTCCTCATGTTGTGCTTGACGGCTGGACTGAGATTGGTGCTAGAACGCGCATTTTCCCTAGTGCAACCATTGGTGCGGAACCCCAAGACCTGAAATATGACGGGTCTGAAGGTTTGGTAACGATCGGGGATAATAACTCGATTCGTGAATACGTCACAATCAACCGACCCACGTTTGCCAACGAAAAGACTGTGATTGGCAATGGCAATTTGCTCATGGCGTATGTGCATGTGGGGCACAACTGCGTGATTGAAGATCAAGTCGTGATTTCTAATGCGGTTGCCTTGTCGGGGTATGTTCACGTTGAATCAAAAGCCCGCTTGAGTGGCGTCTTTGGAGTTCATCAATTTGTGCATATTGGGCGTCATGCGATGGTTGGCGGCATGAGTCGCATTAGCCGTGACGTACCACCCTACACCCTGGTAGAAGGTAATCCAGCCAAGGTACGATCGCTCAATCTCGTCGGTCTTAAACGGGCAGGCTTTGTAGACGCTACAGGTGGTCAAACGTTTCAGGCGCTCAAGCAAGCCTTTCGCCTCATCTATCGTTCTGGGTTAACGCTCAATGACGCCTTAGATAAGCTAGAACTGTTGCCGTACGATGAACATGTTCAGCATTTACAGCGGTTTTTGCGCTTGTCTCAACAGCCGGGGCGACGCGGTCCCATCCCTGGGCGACGGGTAGGAACTGCTGGTGACGATGATGACTGATCCTCCTGCGCGGCTCCAAAGCTCAAATGATGCGTCTACAAGTTTGCATCCCCGTGTGGGCAAGCCAATTCGCCTTTTTATCAGTACAGGAGAGGTCTCTGGCGATCTTCAGGGTTCTCTGCTCATTCAAGCGCTTAAACGGCAGGCTGAACAACAGGGTATAACGCTAGAAATTTTAGCGATGGGTGGCGATCGCATGGCAGCCGCAGGCGCTACTCTCTTAGCTCATACCAGCGCGATCGGTTCGATGGGCATTTTTGAGTCACTGCCGTTTGTGCTGCCGACCCTACGCGTGCAGCGTCAAGCCAAGCGGTATCTACAGCAGTATCCACCCGATTTGGTCGTCTTAATCGACTATATGGGACCCAACTTAGCGTTCTGTGAATATCTGCCCAAGCAGTTTCCGCAGGCTCCGATCGTGTATTACATCGCACCGCAAGAGTGGGTTTGGGGCGAACAATGGGCATGGGGCGTGAAGCTGTTTCGCTCCGATCTCGTTGTCAAAGCAACCCGGCGCATTCTGGCAATTTTCCCAGGCGAAGCCAGCTACTTTCACCATAAAGGAGGTAGCGTTGCCTGGGTGGGGCATCCTCTGGTCGATCGCATTCAACAGGCTCTTAACCGGGAAAGCGCCCGTGCAGCCTTGGGCATTCCACCGGAGCAGACGGCGATCGTACTCTTACCAGCATCGCGGCAGCAAGAATTGAAATATCTCTTGCCTGTGATGTTTGAGGCGGCACAGCAACTTCAGGCAAAACTGCCCCAGGTTCACTTTTGGATTCCTTTGGCGCTGGCAAAATATCGGCACCGTATTGAACAAGCCATACAACACTACGGATTGCGAGCAACCGTTTTAGCAGATCCCTCGCCCGAAGCCTCGACTGGAGATTCAGCGGCAAATTCGCTGACATTGCAAGCCATTGCTGCTGCTGACTTGGCAATTACCAAATCAGGAACCGTCAATCTCGAAATTGCGTTACTGGATGTGCCTCAGGTCGTGCTTTACAAAGTTAATCCGGTAACGGGCTGGATCTTAGACCGCCTCCTCAAGTTTTCGGTGCCGTTTGTCTCACCCCCTAACCTGGTCGAGATGAAGCCGATCGTGCCTGAATTTGTGCAAGACAAGGCAACACCTGAAAACCTTGTGCAAGCATCACTGGAGCTTTTGCTTCATCCTGAACGCCGCCAAACAATGCTGGCAGGCTATCAGGCGATGCGTCAGGCATTGGGAGAGGTCGGTGTGTGCGATCGCGCCGCCAAAGAAATTCTGAGTCTGATTGATCAAACAACTCAGGTATAGCACTGGTACAAACGGTTTGTCCTAAACGTTGCCTGTTTTCACGGCTGTGCCACCTAAAACCCGGCAAGGGCAACCCTGGCGCGATCGCTCAGGAGCAATTTACCAATCGCATCAACACTAAAATCTTGACCGGGGATAAAGCCTTGAGCTACCAGACACTTGCCGACGTGAATGGTAGTAAGCCGACGAATTTCACTCAAAACATCAGTAGGAATTAACCGTTCGACTGCCCAAACAAAGGCGTTTGCGTCCAGCCGAATCAATTGTTCCAGGCTAACCAGAACAACACCTGCCAGTTCTTCCAGGGTAAAGCGATCGCGCAAAACAGCAATCATCTCACGCACAATTTGAGTGTTGCAAGTTGCCATAGCACAGACAATCTTTGCCACCTCCCCCTCAAATTCTAGATAAGTGGGTTGCACTGGATCTTGTTTTGATGACATAAGTGCTGCAACCAGGTAAGAGTAAGCAGTAACAAAGCCAACCAGATTAAGGTCAAAAAGAGATTTGGTTAAGTATACCTTAAGATGGATGCCAGGTTCTTCATTTGTAGCTAGGAGACGCTAGCGACGACTTGGATTGATTCAGAGTTGCTCCACCTGAGATATCTCGGACCAAGTGGGAATACTGAAAGAAAGTTCGGCAACCTTAGGCGCATGTGGCGACGGCTCAAAAACATTTTTTACAGCTTTGAGACTTACGCAGATCTCACGCCTGATTTGCGCATGCGACAGCGTGTTAATCGAAGTCTGCGCGATCGCGCCGCCCTCAGTGCTGATGCGTGGTTTGAGCAACTGTGGCAACCACGAACTATTTCCAAACAAGTGGCTAACTTTGTTTATCTACAGATGCCGCTCTATTCAGGGCTGGATTTTGCGCGCGTTCGTCCAACCGATCGGCTCAATGACGATCTCCAACTACCGCTTGTTTGTTGGTTTGACTGGCAAGTGTCCTTTTGTGATGATTTCTTAATACACTTCGGCATCGACCTGAGCGATTATTTTGATCCCCAGGATTATTCGACCGTTGAAGCATTGATCATTTTTCTCAATCATCAATTGCTCTCCCTCAATCATTCCTGACTGCATCGCCCTCAAATAATTATTCTTGACACACTTGGGACTTAGACTGCTAATATGTTTTAGTACGGCATTGGGGCGTCGCCAAGTGGTAAGGCAGCGGGTTTTGGTCTCGCCATCCCTAGGTTCGAATCCTAGCGCCCCAGTTTTTCAACTCAGCCGCGTTGTCTTTATATTTTTCACAGACGCGTAAAGCATTTGATCGAGCGTTTTTAAGCGCTTTAGAGTGAGTGTGATTATGTGCCAAACACGAGCGCGTTTATGCGTTCAGGTAATCTGCTCTTGACGGTTTGCACCGCTTAAAGTTTTGCACCGCTTAAAGTGAAGTCGATCGCGCGTTTTTACATCTACAACGAGTTTTAGTGGGTGGGTCTTCTCCCTGCTTTACAGGTGCCGAGTAGCAAACATTCGGGTAAGCTGTACATGGAGGAGAAATTTGGGGGATTTTACTTAAAGTAGGCTAAAGTTTGTCTGAACAAAGCCAAATTGCCCTTGCGATCGCGCAGAGGTATTGTGAGCTTGACTCTGCCCCCTACCCTGAGCCTCCCAGACGGGAATTGAAGGAAATTCCACTATGCTTGTTTGTCCTCACTGCCAGTTTGAAAACCCTAACACCAACAAGTTTTGTCAGGAGTGTGGCACCTCACTAGCCCAAAATACCTGTCCTGAATGCGGTAGTTTGGTTCCGTTTGATGCGGTGCAGTGTCAGGAGTGCGGAGCGATCGCGGGTATTGTTTGGTGGGCATTGGTCAGTGGTGATAAAGGGCAACTGGCTCTATCAGCACCTGCTTCAACGTCAGCAGTAGACTATGCAGTTGCATCTGCTAGCACCGTTCAGGCGGCAACTTATTTAGACCGTTACCAGCGCTACCGTCTCTTAGATGTGCTGTCAGCCCCGACTGAAACAGCCTTAGAGATGCAGGTTCGTGTCTTAGACTGTCAACCGTTTCAATTGTCGTTACTAGAAGCCTTAGCACAGCAGGAGACAGACTCGCCCGAAGCTGAGTCATTGACTCCAGAGCTGTCAGAAGATACGAAGGGAACGCCTACAGCCCCTGCTGCTCACCCAACCACATCTGTACAGGCGATGGCAGTGCCCGCGATCGCACAGCCGTATTTGGCGTTAAGTAGCCGTTTTCATCAAGCCCTGCCGATCATTCACGATGCATGGCAGCAGGATGGAGAGCAAATTATTCTATTAGAAGATCGATCGCAGCTACCGCGATTGGTTGATCTGTGGCTAGACGAAGATCTCTCGTTACCAGCGCTGCAAATTTTGCATTGGCTCTACGAGATGGTAGAAGTGTGGAGCATTGTGGAAGCGTGGCACTGCTGCCAGAGCCTACTGGAAATCGAAAACCTGCGGGTAGACGAAGATCAGGCACTCTGCTTGCAGCGGCTTCACATTGATTCAGCCGAGTCTCCGCCCACTTTGCAGCAGTTAGGTCAACTGTGGCAGACATTGTTTGCTCAGTCACAGCGCACTCAAGTTGGTGCCATCTCTTTACTATTAGCAGATTTGGAAGCAGGCAAACTAATCACTGTGGC
>JBBSHC010000351.1:0-4823 GCA_038253425.1 Leptolyngbyales cyanobacterium
AAACCGAATCGCGGTAATGGCATCAAAGTAAGCATTTGCAAAGGCTTTCACCCAGGGTGCTAGAGTCTCATCCTGAATGGAAAGGTTACGATCCACAGCAATGTGTTTAGCTACCTGCACCAGCATTGCTACATCTGGGGCACCATCCTGCTCCAGCGGCTTTTGCAACTCGCGCTGCACCTCTGGATGTTCGAGCAGCGTGGTGAGGAACGTCTCTCGATCCTTCGCTGCCCAGTGGTAGAACACTGCGTTATTGATTTTTTGCCCGACATCGAACGCGCCCGACTCTCGCAAACCGACTTCCAGCGATCGTTGCAGTTCAGTGGGATTCAACTTTTGCTTGACCGCTGTTGCGATCGCGCCTGCCACCTTCGGCAAGGCTGCTTTGACCAATCCACCCGCAACCAGACCAAAATCCATAGGGTTAGACCACTTTGCTCTGACCGTATTATGGCGTACAGGTTTCGCGCGATCGAAGCAGCGCTGTCCACCAGCTAAAGATCAGTCTGGTTTTCCGTCCCATCCGGTTGCAGACTACATCTCGCTTCATAATGAGAAGAGATGCTTTACATGGCTTCATCATGGCGCGAGACTTACGGGGCTTTATCAAACTGCTGGAACAACGGGGACAATTGCGACGCATTAGTGCGCTCGTTGATCCCGATTTAGAAATCGCTGAGATTGCGAATCGAATGCTGCAACAGGGCGGTCCAGCGCTGCTGTTTGAAAACGTCAAAGGGTCTCCTCATCCGGTTGCGGTTAACTTGATGGGCACCGTCGAGCGGGTTTGCTGGGCGATGAATATGGAGCAGCCTACTGAATTGGAGACGCTGGGCAAAAAGCTGGCACTGCTGTATCAGCCCCGACCACCCAAGACCGTTCCGCAGGCGATCGCGCTGGGTCAAGCGTTGTTTGATGTGCTTAAAGCCAAGCCTACGCGAGACTTTTTGCCGCCCTGTCAGCAGGTTGTGCTGAAGGATGACGCTGTAGACCTCAACCAGTTGCCGCTGTTGCGGGTATATCCTGACGATGCCAATAAAGTGGTCACGCTGGGCTTGATGATTACGCGAGACTGCGAAAACAAAACCATTAATGTGGGCGTCTATCGCTTGCAGTTGCAGTCTAAAAATACGATGACGGTGCAGTGGCTATCGGTGCGAGGGGCAACCCGTCACTTACGCAAAGCCGCCGAACGTGGGCAAAAGCTGGAAGTGGCGATCGCGCTGGGGGTAGACCCACTCATCATCATGGCAGCCGCCACACCTCTGCCCATTGACCTGTCAGAATGGCTGTTTGCTGGGCTTTATGGGGGTGCTGGCATCCATCTTGCCAAGTGCAAAACAGTGGATTTAGAAGTGCCTGCTGACTCAGAAATTGTGCTGGAAGGCACCATCACCCCTGGCGAAACGGGCATCGATGGACCCGCAGGCGATCACATGGGCTTCTACGGCGGCGTGAATGATCATGCACCGCTGATTCGCTTTCAGTGCATGACTCACCGCAAAGATCCCGTTTACCTCACCACGTTTAGCGGTCGCCCACCCAAGGAAGACGCCATGATGGCGCTGGCGCTGAACCGTATCTATACGCCCATCCTGCGGCAGCAAGTACCCGAAATCGTTGATTTCTTCTTGCCGATGGAAACCCTCAGCTATAAGTCTGCGATTCTGGCGATCGACAAAGCGTATCCTGGTCATGCCCGTCGCGCTGCCCTTGCCTTCTGGAGTGCGCTGCCCCAGTTCACTTACACCAAATTCGTCATCATTGTCGATAAAGATATCAATATCCGTGACCCCCGCGCTGTGGTGTGGGCGATCGCCTCGAAAGTTGATCCGGCGCGTGATGTGTTTATTCTGCCTGACACGCCCTTTGACTCCCTCGACTTCGCTACTGACAAAGCGGGCTTAGGCGGACGGATGGGCATTGATGCCACGACCAAATTGCCACCCGAAACCGATCGCGTCTGGAACAAACCGTTGGAATCTGACCCGGATGTAGCTGCGATGGTAGAGCGTCGCTGGGCAGAGTACGGCTTAGCAGACCTGACCCAGGGTGAAGTTGACCCCAATCTGTTTGGCTATGATATGCGTTAGGGGCTGCAAAGCAATAAGGTCATGGTTTTAGCGTTCAGCCGTTAGCTGCCAGCCATCAGCTTTTCTCTGAACACTGAGTGCTGAACGCTAAGCCAAACTATGCCGTTATTTTTTAACAAGCTCTTAGTGTCCTGATAGGTTCGCCTTAACCGTCTGACTGGAGCGATCGACAGCGGCATCCGAGCGATCGTCGGCATCGACAACAGGGGCAATTTCAGCGTGGGGATGGTCTTCGTTGATATCGTTATCGTGGTCGTGGGGATAATGCTCCAGACTGGAGTCCTCGACAGCGACAGCCTTGCATCAGTACATCGGGAGTTGAGGACAGGGTTTCTTGTTTTTCGGTGTGATTTGCAGTCATAACGACGCTCCGCTTAACCATTTCTATACCTAGTGTTAAACGGTTTGCGTTGGTCGGCGTCAGCCTGCGGATGTAGAGCGACTGTTGAGAGTTGTAAACGCAGCACGTCACGCCGTAAGTCTCGCAAGCCAAGCAGAATTGGGCAGTACCGCTCAGGACTTCTTGCGAAAAAACCACCCGATCGGTCTGATACCCCGCTTTTGATGTTGCCGTTGTACCGGAGCCGTACCATATTTGCGAAACCGCACTCGACGGGCTGGTTCAGCCGCAGCCGCTTTTGTCTCTTCGTCGTGTCTTGCTTTTGCTTCGGCTGGGGTGGGTGCGTATTCATCTTTAGGCTTCAGCCACGCGGCAATCGTCCCGCAAGCAATACCACCGATCGCGCCAAACGTGATGCTAAGAAAGGGTCCATAGCTCAACAAAGCAAACGCCAGCATGAAAAACAACCAGTACTTCACGCCAGCGGTGATGCCCACATTAATATCTGGCTTTTTTGACATTACTTCTCGTTGAAGGCGTTTCTCATGAATGGCTCAGGGTGCGATCGGGCGTAAAGCGTCAGTTGTGGATAGCGGTAGATTAGCAACTACGAAACCAGTTGCTTTAATTGTGCCTCCAAGTCTTGCGTCGTGTCTAACGAAACCACATAGGCTTGCTCTTTCTCGCTGAAGGGTTCCATGTGCTGGTTCGGCAAGAGGTCGGCGGTTGCGTCTGAAATATCGTCTTGACGCTGATGCAGGCGCGCTTGCAAAACGGGTAAAGGGGCTGTGCAATGCAGGAGTTGCAGGGGCAGTTGGTGCTGTTGTGCTTGCGCGATCGCGGCTTCTCGAAACGCTTGGCGATCGTACTTGGCATCCAAAATCACTGTATAGCCTTGCGTTGCCAGGGTGATACCGAGGTGCAGCAGGCGATCGTAGGTTTTCTGCATCATCTCGGCAGTGTAAAGATCAGCACTACCGTGGGCATGGAGAGGAACACCTGCCAAATGTTTGCGTACCGCGTCCGATCGGAGGTGAATCGCGCCCCATTGTTTGGCAAGCTGTCGCGCTGTTGTACTTTTGCCAGAGCCAGAAAGCCCTGCCATTAAAGCTAAGCGTCCTTGTTGCGGCTGCGTATACTCCCAGGCGAGACGGTAATAACGGGCAGCCGTGGTCGAGGCTTCTTGTTTAGTAGCATCTGGTACGGCTGGGTCACTCAACAAAAAGGAAGTGACTTTTGCCCGCACGTAGGACTGCCGACTCAGGTAGAGGGGCAACACCTGTAAGCCTTCCCAGTCGCCCGTTTGCTCAACGTAAGCATTCAAAAATAGGTTGCTCAGATCCCGGCGATCGCGGGCATCTAGATCCATCACGATGTAGGCAACGTCGAACATGACATCGACAAACCGGAACGGCTCGTTGAACTCGATGCAGTCAAACAGCAGAATTTTGTCTTGCCAAAGGGCGATATTGCGTAAATGTACGTCGCCGTGGCATTCGCGTACCCAGTTATGCTCCATGCGGCTGGCAAAAAGTGACTGTTGGTTAGCAAAGAGGCGATCGGTGTAGTGACGCGTTTCGTCAAGCTGCTGCTGCGTTTGGGGTCCGCCCACGTACTGAAGCGTTTGTTCGTAGTTTTCGTCGATCGCCTCCCGAATCTTTGCCACCGACCCAAAACTACGAATGTAGTTGTTGGTTTCGGCATGGGCATGAAACTGAGCCAGCACCTGTGCCAACTGCTCAAGTAGTTCTTCGGTTAATTCACCCCGATCGAAGAGTTCGGTAAATAAGCTCGACTGAGGAAACTGCCGCATTTTAACGGCATACTCGATCGCGGCTCCTGTCCCACCGATCTGAAAGCCTGCTTCGTCCTCCGTTATGGGCAGCACCTCAAGATATAAAGCAGCGGCACCCCGTTGGTTTAGCCGTAGCTCTTCCTGGCAAAAATGCTGGCGCTTTTCTAGCGTTGAAAAATCTAAAAAACCAAAGTTAATCGGCTTCTTCACTTTGTACGCATAATCGCCTGTTAACAAGACATACGAAATATGCGTTTGGATCAGTTGAATCGGTTCTGTTACAGGATGCGGGTAGAAACCCGGTACCAGCATTGCTTGGATTAAGGGCGGAAGAGAAGCCTCGGTCATCGGTATATGTCGCTGCTTAGAGATCGCTGGAAGTTGTCAAATGTAACAGACATCTAGTGTTACAAGCTTTTTAATCATAGGATTCTTCCCTCTGATGTCAAATGTGTGTTGCGCTGGCTCCGTGATGACAAACACAACGCTTGTACACACTAGTGGTCTGTCAGGCTTCAAACTGTGGATAACCAAATCTTACAGAAGCTTACTAGCAGCACTTCCCGAAGCCATCCACTCACAAAATCAAAGTTGA
>JBBSHC010000352.1:0-4822 GCA_038253425.1 Leptolyngbyales cyanobacterium
AACTCAGCCGAGCAAGCTGATAATACAACTGCCAAAAACCTGGTAGAGGTGATTCAAACAGTCATTGGCAGTCTGGATAGTGACAACACGGCGATGGTGAGTGACACCGAGGGCGGTCACATCTGGAAGTTTCGGTACGGTACCGTTGAGGTTTTTGTTCATCTTACCGGATTGTCCAATGACGACACGAACAGCGCCTGGTCATCTGTGTTAAAGCTGCCAGCGAAGGATGAACCCAAACTCATGCGACAACTGTTGGAGCTAAATTGGTCGGGTACGCTAGAAGCACGCTTTGCCATTTTAAACGGCGAAATTGTTGTTCTTTCAACGCGCTCGCTGGCTGATCTTTCCCCTGGCGAAATTTCACGGGCGATTACCCTGGTTGCCACGATCGCCGATGAGCAGGATGAGCCACTTCAGGCTGAGTTTGGCAACTAGCGTTATGCAACTCTGGCGTTTGATCCCGCCGTTAGATGCGCCAGGAACGGTGCAAATGGCGTTAGATGAATGGCTGCTTGACCAGCATCTTCAAGGGAAACAGCCACCGACCTTACGCTTTTATACCTGGAAACCAGCCGCAATTTCACTGGGCTATCATCAGCGTCAGTGGTCAGACCATTGGCAGCATTTAACCTGGCAAGGTGTGCTATTGGATTTAGTACGGCGACCAACAGGCGGACGAGCCGTTTTGCATCAGGGTGATCTCACGTATGCAGTCATCGTGTCAGGGCTAAGCGGCGATCGCGCACAGTCGTACAGAACCATTTGTGAATTTTTGCTCCAGGGTTGGCGATCGCTGGGTGTGGATCTCCACTATGGACAGGCAGGACGCGGCTACATCCACAACCCCAACTGTTTTGGTACGGCAACGGGTGCAGATTTGGTGATGGCAAATGGCTCCAAGCTGATTGGTAGCGCTCAACTCCGTCGTGGGTCGGCAATCTTGCAGCATGGTTCAATGCCATTGACGATGGATGCAGACTTATTTCGGCAGGTATTTACAGTGCCACCCAATCTACCACTGCTGCCGTCAACGCTGCTAAAAGAGGCGTTAGTAGAAACAGTCATTAATGCCTTGACCCAAGCGGCTGGCAACTGTTTTAACGCTGAATTCTGTGTACAGCCACTATCAGCCGCGGAATGGGAGGCAGCGATCGCTACACCCAAAAACGGAGTTGCCTAAAGCAATCAGCGTCTATTTAGGAAGTCAGGCGTCAGGAGTCAGAATGGTTACTTTAGGTGTTCGACGGCTCCTAGCGCCTTGAGTGTCGCTTTTTGAGCGTCCGTTAGACCTGTTATGCCTGCGATATTCATCGCTTCATAAGGTCTGTCTGCTCTTAAAACAGCTAGGCATTTGCCTGTGCTCACCTGCCACAGCCGAATCGTTTCATCTTTGCTGGCGCTGGCAAGCGTCTGACCATCAGGACTGAAGGCAACCGATCGCACCCAATCGGTATGCTCTCGCAAGGTTTCATAGGGGTAGCTGCTGTCAAGGTGCCACAGTCTCACCGCGTTGTCTTCGCTGCCCGTTGCCAGAGTGGTGCCATCGGGACTAAAGGCGACCGATCGAATGCGGCAACCGTGTCCGTCTAAAGTTTGGAGGCATTTCCCAGTAGCAACATCCCAGATTTTCATCATCTGGTCGCCACTTACGCTCACCAGGGTTTGGCGATCGGGGCTGAAGGCAATGGAACGAATCCAATCGGTGTGCCCGTTTAGCGTTTGCAGACAGCGATCGAACACACAACTTGAGCGTTGGCATGAGGGACATGATCGCGACAGCAGTGGTTGAACAAATCCGAAGCAAGTATGACGCGTTTAGTCCTTATTTGAACGAGCAAACGCGACGGGTCTGGGCGGTCATTGAAGCACACAGTTTGGGACATGGAGGCATCAGTGCCGTGTCAACGGTCACGGGATTGAGCCGGAATACAATTGCCTCCGGGCAAAAAACACTGGCGGCAGGGACGGTGATCGCTGGGGTGATTCGCAAACCTGGCGGGGGGCGTAAACGGGTTGAAGACCAAGATGACACGTTGCTTGAGCACTTAGACCAGTTGGTTGAACCAACGACCAGAGGAGACCCCGAATCACCTCTGCGGTGGACCTGTAAGAGCACCAGTCAATGAGCGCAAGCGCTCCAAAAGCAGGGGCATCAAGTGAGTGCGAAGACAGTCTATACCTTGCTCAAGGCAATGGACTATAGTTTACCAAGCAATCGCAAAACGCGTGAAGGCACAGACCATCCCGACCGCGATGCCCAGTTTGAGCACCTTGCCACCACCGTGATGCAGTTTCAACAGCAGCATCGCCCTGTTCTTTCCATTGCTACCAAGAAAAAGGAACTGGTGGGAAATTTCCGCAACCCGGGTCAAGAGTGGGAACCGAAAGGAGAGCCAGTAGCGGTCAATGTCCATGACTTTCCAGACAAGCTGTTAGGCAAAGCGATTCCCTATGGCATTTATGACTTGGCTCAGAATCAGTGTCGGGTCAGTGTCGGTATTGACCATGACACGGCTGAATTTGCCGTTGAGTCCATTCGGCACTGGTGGGTCGAGATGGGGCAACCCCTCTCTCCCCGCAGCAAACATCTGCTGCTTACCGCCGACTGTGGGGGCAGCAACGGCAATCGCCATCGCTTGTGGAAGCTGAAGTTGCAAGAATTTGCCGATGCAGTGGGGTTAACCATTCATCTCTGCCATTGCCCTCTCGGTACGAGCAAATGGCATAAGATTGAACATCGACTGTTCTGTCATATCACCCAAAATTGGCGAGGTAGACCGTTAACGAGTTTACAAGTCATCATCAACCTCATTAGCAGTACCACGACTGAACAGGGATTAGAAGTCCATGCTCAACTCGATGACAACCATTACAAAACGGGTATCAAAGTGAGCGATGCACAGTTCCAGACCATTGCGATTCGGCGGAAGCGGTTTCATGGTGATTGGAACTATCAAATTAGCCCTAGAAAAACCGCTTAATTGCTCAAGCTATTCTTACACGCTTCCTTAATACTCATCGACTCGCAAGCGGTAAAAAATACCTGCAACGCCAGTGTGGACTCGAAGGGCTTTTGCTTCTACAAAGCCACCAATGGGATTAAACGGCATCTAGCGGTTGATACACTTGGCTTTCCCTTTTTCACCCACTGCACCAAAGCCAATGTTTCCGATGATGCGGGCTTGCTTGAGATGCTGAGTTTGAACATTGATTATTTCAAGTCAAAACCCGTTAATATCCCGAAGATTACGATCTTGCTCGACCACGGCTATCACAGCGACCATCTGATTGCTGAGCTAGCGAAGGTGTATCCTCAGATCATGACAAAAATCCGGTTTCAATTGTCCACCAAACCCTCAAAGCAAGAGAAGGCGGCACAAGGCAAAGCTGGATTCGTGCCAGCGGTCGCTCGATGGGTGATTGAACGCTCCAATGCTTGGATGGAGCGTTGTAAAAGTCTCGTGAAAAACTTTGAGTGTACCCTATCAAATGCAACCACCAAGCTTAATCTTTGCTTTGTCAGACTCATGCTGAAGCGGCTTGCAGCCCCTTCTTAGGATCTCAAATGGGTTCTATACCGTTTTCCACGCTGGAAAATCCCCTGGTAAAGCCCGCCAGCGACACCCTCCACACAAAAGATAGAAGATGGCGTTGAGCACTTCCCACAGATCGACTTCACGGGGGCGACCCCCAGGTTGCGCTACTGGAATCAAGTCCTTGAGCAATTCAAATGGGTCTAGAGTCAGGTTGCTGGGATATAGCGGTTATCAGTCTCCTGAAGTACAGTAGCAGCAGTGCGTAAACCAACCCACTAAACTCTCTAGCGTCACTTCTGCAAAAGCCGTCTCTAGTGCCTTGAGCAAATCAGGATAGGTCCTGGCACCGATGCGACGGAGAATGTTCTTAATCTTCGACCAACAGTTCTCAATGGGTGAAAAATCAGGCGAATAGGGGGGCAGATCAATGAGTCGCGCCCCAGCGGCGGTGATCAAGGCTTCGAGTTCGGCACTTTTCTGAATCGAGCAATTATCCATGATCACGACGGCACCCGGCCACAGTTGCGGCACGAGCTTTTGCGCGATGAACGCATCAAACGTCAAGGTATCGGTTGAACCGACACCGCTCCACTGAGTGAGCAGCCCCTTCAAACTAATCGCACCAATCACCGATACGTTGCGGCCTTTGCGGTTGGGCGTTTCAGCATAGGCTCGCTGCCCTCCGAAAGCGCGGGCACATTTGCGGATGAAGGACAGATTCACCCCTGATTCATCTAAAAAAATCAGCGCTTCGACGGGGATCCCGCGCAACAGTTTCCAGTAGTTAAAGCGCGCTAGTTGGACTTCGTCGGTGCCCTTTTTCGTGGGGTGAAGACTTTTTTTTGACCTTGAGGTGCAACTTCAGGCGCACCATCCGATCCACCGTGGTCACCCCAAGGAGGATCCCTGTTTGCTCGTGCAGTCGCTCCCGTCATGCGCCTAACGTCGCATCGGGCTGAGCGGCGACCAGTTGGCGCAGGCTTTCGAGTTGTGCGGTATTCAGCTTCGTGGGTGTCTGCTCCGTCCGAACTTTGGGGGCGATGCTACCCCATTCACGCTGGCGTTTGAGTAACGTTTGGACAAAGCTTAAGGTGACACCAAAGTTTTTCGCCAGGTTTCGTTGGGAACGCTCCCCAACGGCATAAGCATCCACAATTTTCTGGCGCAAGTCGAGAGAGTAGGCTTTCATAGCAACCAGGGCTACCAAGATAAAGCGGGACAGCGATGCCCTGGGCAGATGAAATTCGCCTCATCATAGAAAAACCCTGCGACCAAGCGCGAGG
>JBBSHC010000353.1:0-4780 GCA_038253425.1 Leptolyngbyales cyanobacterium
GCCCGAAACGGGGATGGTGAACCAGGACTGAAAACACTTTGGCGCGGCATTCGGGTGCTCCAGCATTTACTCGAAGGCGCGCAACTTACTGCTAAAGCCTAGACCCTGCAACCATCCTGCCGACTTTTGTGTAATGGATAGAGATGGAACAGGGGCGGTCACTAGAGAGCCTTTTACAGGGAGTACTCACTGATACCAGAAGCTTACTGCAAACGGATCGCGTGCTGATCTACCGCTTCCTGGAGGATCAGGATGCCATTGTGACCTCTGAAGCGGTCGGTGCGGCGTGGCCATCGCTGCTGGGACAACGCCTCGATGACCCTTGCTTTGCTGACACCTGGATTGCACGCTACAAGCAGGGACGCACCACTCTTGCCGACGTGCAGGCAGGGCCACTTGCCCCTGGCTCTGCCCCACTTTTGGCACGGCTACAGGTACAAGCCAGTCTGGTGGTGCCGCTTTGCAGCCAGGGCAGCCTGTGGGGTTGCCTCATTGTCCACCATTGTCGCAGCCCACGTGAGTGGCAACCGCTGGAAAGGCAGCTCTTGCAGCAGCTGGCTTTATCACTAGGGGTCGCCATCCAGCAAGCAGCAATGTCTCCAAACCAGCCGGTTGTCGCAAGACCGCTCAAGCAAGCAGACTGGGGGCACCACAAAACTGGGTCCGAGCGCTGGTGGCACCGTCGCCGTTCTTATCACCTGGCCAAGGCTTTGCCGCCGTCGTGGAGTCTGGCAAGAGTCATCGCCTCCTACGGCATCGCATTGCTCGCCGTCACCCTGGCTTTAGGGATCACCCTGTCGCTGGGCGCGTCGCTCCGTGCCACCCCAACGACACTGTTCCTGGTCGCCGTGATGGTGAGTGCCTGGTATGGCGGCATGGGTCCAGGCTTGCTGGCGACTGCCTTGTCTACCCTCGCCATCAATGGCTTTTTCCTGGAGACGCGCTATGCCCTCACCCTGACAAATCCAGAAACTGGCGTGCAACTAGCTGTCTTTCTGCTGTCAGCACTACTGATCAGTCAGTTGAATGAGACGCGCTGGCTGGCAGTGCGTCGGGAGCGGACCTTGCGGACCGTCAGCGAAGCGGCACAAAGTGAGGCACAGGCTGCGAAACAACGTCTGGCAGTAGAGATCACGCTGCAGCAGCAAGTTCAAGCGGTCCTTCAGCAGCAAGCGGTACGCCAGCGCTTACTGACAACGATCGCTCAAGATCTTCGGCGCACGCTCGATTTAGACCAAATTCTCCAGACCACAGTGACAGCGGTGCAGCAGTTCTTACAGACTGATCGGGTGCTTGTCTATCGCTTTGCCCCCGATTGGAGCGGCAGCATCATTGCCGAAGCGGTGGTCGAGGGCTGGGACTCCCTCCTGGGTCTGCAAATTACCGATACCTATTTTGTGTCTACCCAGGGGCACAGCGCTCAACCAGGTGGCATGGTCGTGACTAACGATATTTGCAGAGCCAACCTGGCTCCCTGTCATCGGGCGCTGCTAGAGCAAATGCAGGTGCAGGCAGCACTGGTCGTGCCGATTCTGCAAGGTGAGCGCCCGTGGGGGTTGTTAGTGGCTCAGCATTGCCGCGGTGCGCGGCAATGGGAAACCTTAGAAATTGAACTGCAACAACAATTGACCACGCAAATCGAGATTGCCATCCAACAAGCCAATCTCTATCAGCAGGTGCAGCTCGCACTAGCCGAACGCCAAAGCGCTGAGACGGCGCTGCAACAACTGAACCAGGCACTCGAACAACGAGTGCAAGTGCGCACCCAAGCACTGCAACAAAAGGCGGAACAGGAGCTCTACCGCTCCCTTGATCTGGAGGAAACGCTCACTGCCGCCCTCAGCGCCACCCGCCAAGCGCTCGGGGCAGACCGGGCCGCTGTTTATCAGTTTTACCCGGATTGGAGTGGTCGTTTTGTGTCCGAGTCGGTGGGTGAAGGATGGGTGCCTTTAGTGCAAGCGAAGCACCCCAAAGTTTGGGAAGATACCTACTTGCAGGCCACGCAAGGCGGGCGCTATCAGCACAATGAAGCGTTTGCTGTGAACGATGTTTGGACCATTGGGTATAGCCCTTGTCATCTGGAGCTGTTAGAGCAGTTTCAAGCCAGAGCCTATGTGATCGCCCCGATTATTTTGGACGAGCAGCTTTGGGGCTTACTCGCCATCTATCAAAATAGCGGTCCCCGTGAGTGGCAGGAGTGGGAAGTCAGCCTGCTCCAACAGCTTGGCATCCAAATGGCGATCGCCCTGCGCCAGTCCCATGCCTACCAAGCGGCCCAGGCGCAGGTGCAAGAGTTGGAGCGGCTGCACCAACTGAAAGATGACTTCCTCAGCACCGTCTCCCATGAACTGCGCACACCCATGGCCACCATTAAAATGGCGATCCAAATGCTAGAAATTAGCTTGCAACCTTTGGGGGTCTTAGACGATGCCACCAACGCTATTAGTCGCTATTTCAACATCCTGCGTGAGGAAGGGCAACGCGAGCTGGCTTTAATCAATGATCTGCTGGATCTAGCCCGACTGGATGCCGGCACGGAACCGCTCATGCTGACCACCATTTCGCTCCAGTTTTATCTGCCGCACCTGGCAGAGGCCTTCATCGAGCGCACCCGACAGCAACAGCAGCAATTAATCTTTCACCTTCCTGACGCTTTACCAGACTTCACTACCGATTTGCCTTACTTGGAACGCATTGTGACGGAGCTCCTGAACAATGCCTGCAAATACACGTCGCCTGGAGAAACGATCACGGTGTCAGCTCAAACCACCTCAGAGGCATTAGAACTGCGCGTGAGCAATACGGGTGTCGAGATTCCAGCGACAGAACACGAGCGTATCTTCACTAAGTTCTACCGCATTCCGAACAGCGACCCTTGGAAATACGGTGGTACCGGGTTGGGCTTAGCGCTCGTGAGAAAACTCACTGAACATTTGGGCGGTCAAATCTACGTGGAAAGTGGTGGCGGGCAAACGACCTTTGTGTTGACGTTCGGGTCTGGCAGTGCCGCAGTTAAGGGTACCGCTGTAAGCACGACTTACAGTGGCCCTCAGATGAATAAAGGGGTCTGAGGTGCAGTGTGGATGTTACCCGAACCCCTTAGATCGGTTGAGACCTGCATTTATGGGCATACTAAACTGAGAGATGCCCATAGATGCAGAGCTTAATCATGAAGTCGCTACAGACCATCACCTCTGCGTTAGTCAACCTCGCCGTAGGCGATCATGAACCGCTTCACCTCATCGGTCAGATTCAGCCCCACGGAGTACTCTTGGCGCTACAGGCATCAGACCTCACCATCACTCAGGTGAGTGAGAATACTCAGGCATACTTAGGGCTCGCTCCAGACGCCTTCTTAGGACAGCCATTAGCCCATGTCTTTGCAGCGGCAACCGTGCAACACATCACGGCACTGCTGCAAGGAGATGCGTTCGAGGCAGCGAAGCCATTTCCAGTCACCTTCTTGGCTGGTGCAGCGGTCTATTTGGTCACGGCTCATCGTACTCATGACCTGCTTGTGCTCGAACTTGAACCGATGCCATCAGTTGAGGCGGCGCAACCAGACCAGTTTTATGACCGCTTAAAACCTGCCCTTGTCAATATCAAGCGGGCAGCTACACTCACGCACTTCTTTCAGCAAGTCGCTCAAGCAGTGCGTCAGCTCATTGAGTTCGATCGGGTGATGATTTATCGCTTTGCTACCGACCATAGCGGCATGGTCGTCGCTGAAGCCGTCCGCCCTGACTTAGAGCGTTATTTAGGACTGCATTACCCAGCAGCCGACGTGCCCTCTGCGGCAAGAAATTTATTCACCCGCAACTGGCTCCGCAACATTCCAGATGTGAATGCCCTACCCGTCAAACTCATGGCTTTAGCTGGCGTAGAGGCTCCCCTTGATTTGAGCCAGGCACACTTGCGCGGTGTCTCGCCCTGCCATCTTGAGTACCTGCGAAACATGGGAGTGGCAGCCTCCCTCTCCATTCCCATCCTGAATCAGGATCAGCTTTGGGGTCTCATTGCCTGCCATCATTCTACTCCAAAGCTCGTCAGCTACGGCACCCGGAGCCTCTGTGAGCTTTTGGGACAGTTAATTTCGGTGGAATTTGTCTTGCGGCAAGAACGAGCGTTTCGCCATGACCTCGAGCAGGTGCGGCAGATCGAGCGCGCCTTTAGACAAGACTTGCAGCAATGCCCCGATCAGATTGAAATGGTGCTGCAACGCAAGCAAACGTCTCTCCTAAAGCTAGTGCAGGCACAGGGGATGGCGATCGTGCTGGGCGAGCAAGTGCTTTTAGTGGGTCAAACGCCCTCCCAAGAAGATGTGCAGCCTTTGCTCACGTGGCTCCTGGCAACCCAACAGGAAGTCTTTCATACGGATAGTTTGGTTGAGCATTATCCAGAAGCGGCACGGTTTAAGGAGCGGGGGAGCGGCGTTTTAGCAATTTCCATTCGTGTCAGGCACATGGCTTACCAAATTCTTTGGTTCCGACCGGAGCAAAGTTACGCGGTCAATTGGGCTGGCAACCCCAACGACGCAGTGGCAATGGACGCTGAAGGGGTGGTGCGACTATCGCCCCGAAGATCATTTGCACTCTGGCAAGAGGTGGTGAGGGACCATTCCTTACCGTGGCAGTCGCTCGAAATTGAAGCCGCTCAAGAATTAAGACATAGCTTGCTGATTGCCGCCCTGGAATCCTCCCAGGCGGCGCTCCAAAAAGCCGCCATTCGAGCAGAGAGGGCGAACCAGGCTAAAAGTGAGTTTCTCGCCAACATGAGCCAC